>DATAMD010000365.1:0-2358 GCA_036260755.1 Chitinophagaceae bacterium
GTGGGGACTAATACAGCCTATAGACCTTAGGTCTGGAGCTTGTCTAAGTTCACCCCACTTTCTTTTCACAAATTTCTTTCGTCTTTTTATTTTCTATCCAATTTGTCAAAGAACTATTTTCTATTTTGGTCTAAAGGAGCCTGTCGAAACCTTTTATAAAAACTAAAAAAAGAAAAACTAAAAACTAAATCGTTCAACATAATGCCAGGTCAATAACCAATTTTTACAGTTTGGGAAGCTTGCATTTTCCCTTTAAAAAATTCGAAGGATTTTCCTTTGTGCCTTAACCTTCTCCATAATCCTTTGAGTTCTTTGTGGGCTTTGTGGCAAAAAAAATACTATATACCCTACTTATTTTCAATACTTAAAATTATGTGTCATTGGCAGCCTCCGAAACTTTTTATAAAAATTAAATCGTTCAACATAATGCCAGGTCAATAACCAATTTTTACAGTTTGGGAAGCTTGCATTTTCCCTTTAAAAAATCCGAAGGATTTTACTTTGTGCCTTAACCTTCTCCATAATCCTTTGAGTTCTTTGTGGGCTTTGTGGCAAAAAAATACTATATAACGTGCTCTTTTTAAAACATAAAACAATCTATTATTAGTAACCTGTAGCAAGAGGATTGTTCTGATTTATGAAGACATAAATATCTTCACAATTTAATAAGCAGGCCTGTTACAATAGCCAGTCCAATGCTGGTGAGTGTGCCAAATACCAGGTATTCTGTTTTTATTTCGGGGCGTTCTTTTTCATTAAACCTGATGATCCCCTTTGCAGTGATTAATAACCCGATAGCAGCATACTGATTTTGCAATACTAATATTAAAACGATGATACGTTCTATTATACCAATCCATTTGCCGGCATTGGCAAGACTTTCTGCATCCTCTATTTTCTCCCTCCATTTATTGGTAAGCTGACCAATTAAAATACCGGCAGGATTTGTTATAAACACAAAAGCTGTTATTGTTTTCCAGAAAGAAGCTTCCGAATTCAACAGTTGCCAGCTTTGTTGTACGTCGCTCCATTTTATGAAACTGAAATACCAGCAACCTATTATTTTTGCCTGCTGTTCCAACTGTGCATCTGAGAAGTTACCCGGCTTTTTACTGCTCTTACTACGCATATAATCAATGCCCTTCCATGTGGCACCAATCACGGTTCCTACCTTACCCGAGAAACCGCCTAAAATACCCTTGTTAATTGTTCCCATTTTTTTTGTTTTAATGGTTCTTAAAATTGTTTGTGCAAATACACACTGCAGTTGTTATTTGCAGGAACAAAAAGAAAGAATAAAACAATGTGTTGAGGGTGGACAGGGTTGTTCCACCCCAATGAAACCCTTGCTGTGTAAGGGAAATATTTTTTAAAAAAGATGATGTGCCCATCGCGTAATTGTATAAAAACAAAAGCCTTCGCCACCGAATTATTATTTTCTGTTGCTGCTCTGTAACAATACGCGGCGATACATTTGGATAGTTCGTACTTTAATACGAACAGTTATAAGGTTCGTACATTTTACCGAACTAATTAAAAGTTCGTATATTTATAAAACAATAACATATCGTTTATGCCCATACATGCAGTGTTAACAGGGGATATTGTCAATTCAACTAAACTGACGGCAGTTACTGAGAAAAAATTAGTTAAGGCACTGAACGGCATATTGCAATTGTATAAGTTTGAATTTTACAGGGGAGATAGTTTTCAGGTATATATGAAAGAACCCGGCAAAGCCCTGCGGGTAGCATTGCTTTGCAGAACAGCAGCCATCAAAGCAGTGCAGGATGAAGATTTTCCGGGTTCTGATATAAGAATAAGTATAGGTATCGGTAATGTGAAAACCCCGGTTAAAACACTGGGCTCGGCCAAAGGAGAAGCATTTACCCTGTCGGGCCGCTTATTTGATGAAATGCAAAAAACAGGTACAAGGCTTTCGATGGCAATAGAAAAAGATATTACCAATACGGCACTATCGGTAATAGCCGATTATATCAATGCCATTTTCAATAAAATGACAGTCAAGCAGGCTGAAGTAGTTTTTTTGTTGTTAAAAGGAGAAACACAGCAGGCTATCACTGATACACTGAAAAAATCAAAAAGCACCATTTCTCAATTTGCCGGTGCTGCAAGATGGGCCGAAATAGAAAAGCTGTTACAACATTACGAGAATCTAATCAATCAATCGATATGATAACCGGATCTGCCTGGCTTCTCAAATTATTACTGTCGCATCTGCTGACAGATTTTATACTCCAGCCTAAAACATGGGTGGAAGGTCGTAAACAGAAACATTTTGCTTCTTTTAAACTCTATCTTCACGGCTTTATTACGGCCCTTATTGCATGGACATTG
>DATAMD010000377.1:0-1870 GCA_036260755.1 Chitinophagaceae bacterium
ATTAATATTCTGAAGCACATAAAATTAATTGGTGCAAATATTGACTGCAGTTCTATTAACGAAGTGAAACTCGCTCTGCATGCAGGTTTTACATCTAACAGGGTTTTATACACTTCGAACGGAATTGCTTTTGATGAAATTGAAGAAGCAAAAAATCTGGGCGTTCATATTAATATCGACAGTTTATCGAACTTAGAAAAGTTTGGAAAAAAATATGGCCACAGCTATCCCGTTGGCATTCGTTTGCGGCCCAATATTATGGCGGGTGGAAATTTAAAAATTTCTACGGGGCATGATAAAAGTAAATTCGGAATTCCTGTTGATCAGATAGAAAAAATATTAGCGCTTGTTAAAGAACATAATTTATTTATTAAAGACCTGCACATCCATACCGGCAGCGAAATAAAAGATGTAGAAGTTTTTGTAAAAGGAATTGAAGTATTGTTTGATATCATTCCGCATTTTCAGGAATTAGAATTTATTGATCTGGGTGGTGGTTTTAAAGTGCCGTATAAAAATGCAGATGCAGAAACTGATATCGAATTATTAGCTTCGAAAGTAAAAGAGGCTTTCGATAATCATCCAAATCCCAATGGCAAACATTTGCAAATTTGGTTCGAGCCGGGCAAATTTTTAGTAAGCGAATGCGGTTATTTAATTACACAGGTAAATGTAATGAAAGAGAGTGCCACAACGGTTTTTGTTGGAGTAAACAGTGGTTTTAATCATTTGATACGGCCCATGTTTTACGATTCGTATCATAGAATTAAAAACATCAGCAATCCCGATGGCGAGAAAAAAGTTTATTCGGTTGTTGGAAATATTTGTGAGACCGACACTTTTGCATGGGATAGAAAATTAAATAATGTGAGCGAAGGTGATTATCTTGTTTTTTATAATGCCGGTGCTTATGGTTTTGAAATGAGCAGTAACTTTAATTCGCGTTTTAAACCTGCCGAAGTTTTAATAAAAGATGGCATCATGCACCTGATAAGAAGAAGAGACAGTTTTGATGATCTGTTAAAAAACCAGGTTGAAGTTTTATAATTAATTTGTTGAATAATGTACAAAGCGTTGAAGTGTGCGACGCAACGAAGTTTAATTGAAATACAAAAGTTGGTTACAAAAATAAAACTAACAAAATGGCTAAAGCAACAAAAAATAATACGCTGAAATTAAAGTTCGATACGCTGAAATACGCACCGGCACCGGAAAGTAAGAGCAGTGCAAAAATTAATGAGCAATACGATTTGTTTATTAACGGCAAATTTGAAAAACCGGTGAGCAAAAAATATTTTAATACAATTAATCCCGCAACCGAAGAAAAATTATCGAGTGTTGCCGAAGCAAATGTTGCCGATGTTGATAAAGCTGTGAAGGCTGCACGCAATGCTTATAATAATGTGTGGAGTAAAATGCCTGCAAAAGAAAGAGGAAAATATATTTACAGAATTGCAAGAATGATTCAGGAACGTGCAAGAGAATTTGCAGTGATAGAAACTTTAGATGGCGGCAAACCCATTCGCGAAAGCAGGGATATTGATATTCCGTTAGCGGCCAATCATTTTTTTTATTATGCAGGCTGGGCCGATAAATTAGCGTATGCTTTTCCCAACCGTAATCCAAAATCGTTGGGCGTTGCGGGGCAAATTATTCCGTGGAATTTTCCATTGTTAATGGCAGCATGGAAAATTGCACCGGCATTGGCAACAGGAAATACGGTTGTATTAAAACCCGCAGAAACCACGCCACTAACGGCTTTGAAGCTTGCCGAAATAATTCAGGAAAGCGATTTGCCCGATGGTGTTGTAAATATTATTACCGGTGCCGGAGCAACAGGTGCGGCGATAGTTAATCATTCGGATATAAA
>DATAMD010000381.1:0-2562 GCA_036260755.1 Chitinophagaceae bacterium
AGGCGAATTTTGCAGCCGTTCTTTAATTGATCTTGTTTGAATAATTGTTGACGATATTGCCTGCTGCATTGGTTATGATTTTAACTGATCGATTATCGGCAACAGTTCGTTCAACGAGTTGATGATATAATCGGGATGGTAGGTATTCAGTTGTTCTCTTAAATATGCACCGGTGGTAACGGCTATAACCAAGCCGCAGCCTGCATTACGGCCTTCTTTTATATCCACTTCGGTATCGCCCACTTTTACAACATCTTCTACATTTTCTATCAGCAATTGCTGCATGATATGCTGGATCATAAAAGGATAAGGCCTTCCTTCGGGAACTTCATCGCTGCAAACAACAGCATTGATCAGAGGGTTATCGGTCCATCCCAAACGTTTTAAAATAGTATCGGTGATGGCTCTCGTAAAACCGGTATTCAGGGCCACTTTTATATTCCTTTCCTGCAATGATTGAAATAGTGATAATGCAAAAGGCAGCGGTTCTAATTTTTTATCTTCTTCATAAAACTCAATCATGTTATTTTCAAAAACATCATGTATATCTTTTATAATTCTTTCATCATCGCCATAGTCAGGTGCATATTGATTGATGATGATTTTGATGGCTTCCATTTTATGGTAACCCATCACTGCATCAACGTCGGCGGCATCTACAATAATGCCAACCGATAAAAACGAATTTCTGAAAGCTTCATTAATATTTCCGCGGTCGGCAACTGTTGTTCCGGCTATATCAAAAACTACTAATCTGGTATTCATTATGTTTTGTTTGATTGAAAATGTTTTTTTATTTTAAAGATTATAACCAATGCCTATATAAAAACTTCTTCCGGCCGAAGGAATAATTCCCGGACCGGGGTATTCGTCTGTTCGTTGTGTAAAATATTTTTTATCCAACACGTTATTAATACCGGTTTTTAATTTAAACTTATTATGGCTTAGCGTTGAAGACCAGTCCACAACACTGTATTCCGGTATTCGTCCAATAACAGGGTTGATGCTTTTTTCAGTATTTGCAGCATCGGTGTAAGATTTTGATTGTTGCGAAAACTGAACCGAAGCAGTAAACCATTTTTTAGTATAAATAAAACCAACACGGTTAATTATTTCAGGTGCATATTCTACATAATTGCCCCTGTACAAGCCTTCAGTATATTTGGCATTTATGCAGGCGAAAGAATTGTAAATACTGATATTCCCAATTGTATTATTCATCTTTAAAGCACGGGTAATATTTAATTCAACATAACTTTCAATTCCTTTATGAATACTTTTGCCAACATTGGTACGCAATGTATATACCGTACCGTTTGCATCAGTTTGATTGATTAAACCAATGCGGTTATTGTAGCTTAAATAATATATACCAATATCGTAAGTGAAAATATTTTGAATATTGCCTCTTATACCAAAATCTGCATTCCATCCTTTTGGATCTTTCATATCAGGGTCAACTTTGGTTACAGTGCTGAATGGCAACAACTGTGCATAATCTACTGGCCGATATGATTGAGAAATATTAAAATAAATATTGTTCGATTTTCCGGTTTTATATTGCATACCAATGCCCATCAAAAGAAAGCCTCTTGTTTTTTGAGTTTTATCAACCGCTACTTTCGCTGTATCGGCACCTCTTACTTTTGATTTTAATAATTCATACCTGATACCGGGAGTTATAGAAAAACGTTCGTTTATCTTAAAATAGTTTTCTATAAATGCAGAAAGATTATCAGTACTAAAATGAAAGTTCTCATCGAAAGCACCGAAGGTCGACATATCAAAATTACTCAGGTTATTTCCGGGTGCATCTTCCTTTCTATCAAAACCATTTGTAGCATGTCGGATACCTGTAGCGATGGTATTTTTTATTTTCCCGAAATTATATTTATGCAATAATCTTATTTCTGTTGTCAGACTTTTCATTAATTCTTTATCAACTTCTCTGCTGCTGTATTGACCGGTTACAGAATCTATCTTATCCGGTTCTCCAGGCAGCGCACTAAACCAGACTAAACTTCTTTCACCGTAAAGAAAAGTTGATTTAATATTTAAAGATGATTTTTTATTTATATAATAATCCATTGAAGCAGTTACCACATTCCACGGACTTGTTAACCAGTTACGTGAACGTACAGAAGCTCTGGCGTTTGTTTCAAACTGTGCATCTGTTAAGCCCCCCGGCATTTTAATTTTATTACGCAAGAAAGTATATTCGATACCAATCGTTATTTTTTGATTGAGTTGATAAGAAACTTTTCCATAACCTGTTAATTGTTTTTGTTGCGAGTTTGGTCGCCAGCCATCATAAGTGCGGTAATTGATGAAAGTATAATAGTTCCATCTTTTAATAGTGCCGCCTACCGCATGATACGAATTAAATAAGCCATCGCTGCCAGTAGTTTGCATGGTACTGTAATCAAACAATTTAGCATTATTACCTTCTTTCAAAATATAATTTATCATGCCTCCTATTTGCGATCCAAACTGTATGGAAGCAGCACCTTTAATCATTTCTACTTTTGCCACCGCTTCCATTGGCGGCAAATAATAAGTTTC
>DATAMD010000382.1:0-3703 GCA_036260755.1 Chitinophagaceae bacterium
ATTATAGTAACGATTATGGTGTTTATTTATTCAGAAAAGAATTTGATATCGAAACCAAATCTGATAAATTTATTATCAATGTATCAGCCGACAATCGTTACCGGCTGTACATAAACGGCACTTATGTTTGCAACGGGCCGGCCAGAAGTCATTTGTTTAAATGGAATTTTGAAACAGTGGATATTTCCTCCTATCTGCATCCCGGCAAGAATATAATTACTGCAATTGTTTGGAATTTTTCTTGGCATCGTCCCATAGCCCAACTTTCAGGCCAAACCGGGCTTATCATTCAGGGAAATTCAAAAGAAGAGTATAAGGTTAATACCAATGCAAGTTGGGTAGTATTAAATGATACTGCGTATAAACCTTTACCAATACGCATAAACCAATATTATGCCATGGGGGATGGTGAAGATTTTACCGGGGAAATGCATCCTTGGGAATGGATGAGCAATGATTTTAATGTATCCGAATGGAAACATGCCAAAGAAATTGAGACAGGCAAACCTATTGGTAATTATGGCGAATGGGGAGGTGATCTTTCCATGCACTTACTTTCGAAAAGGCCAATTCCTTTTATGGAAGAAAAAAATCAGCGTTTTTCTAAGATACGCCGTTCTGATGTTCCTATTTCTTCCAACGAATTTTTGCAAGGCAAATCGCCGATTATCATTTCTGCAAATTCAAAAGTGAAATTATTATTCGATCAAAATGAATTAACTACTGCATACCCGGTTCTGAATTTTTCTAAAGGAAATAAATGTGTTATAAAAATAACCTATGCAGAAAGCCTGTTTGATAGTAATGGAAACAAGGGCAACCGGAATGATATTGAGTACAAACAAATATATGGAAACGCCGATAGAATTATTTGCGATGGAGGAAACAATCGTGTGTTTCAAACTTTGTGGTGGCGCACCTTTCGGTATGTTGAATTAGAAATTGAAACAAAAAATGAACCACTTCTGCTGAATGATTTTTACAGTATTTTTTCGGCATATCCTTTAAAAGAAAAGGCATCATTTAATTGCGATGATCCACAATTAAAAAACATTTGGAATATTGGCTGGCGAACTCAACGCTTATGTGCAAATGAAACTTTTTTTGATTGTCCGTATTACGAACAGCTTCAATATATTGGCGATGCAAGAATACAGGCATTAGTATCAACTTACGTTTCAGGCGATTCCCGGTTAACAAAAAATGCCCTCACACTTTTACACGAATCGCAATTACCATGGGGTATAACGCAAAGCCGCTTCCCAAGCAATCAAACTCAAATTATTCCAACATTTTCGCTTGTTTGGGTTACAATGATTTATGATTATTGGATGCTGAATGACGATCCGGTTTTTGTTAAATCAATGATTCCCGGAATGATGGAAACACTTAACTGGTTTAAAAGCCGTATGAATGCAAGTGGTTTATTAGGACCGGTAGAATGGTGGGATTTTGTAGATTGGGTGAATGCGAAAGATTGGGAAAACGGTGCTCCGCCTGCCGCTCACATTGGCAATTCGTCGGTTGTAAGTTTACAATATGTTTACACGCTCGAAAAAGCGATCAAAATTTTTAAAGCATACAGCATGAACGACATGGCCGATGAATATAAAAATTTGGCGGCTAAGATTAAAAAAGCGGTTTACGAAAAATGTTATGATTCGAATAAAGGATTGATTGCCGATTCTCCCGAAAAAAATACTTTTAGTCAACATGCAAATGCTTTAGCGATTTTAACCAACACTTTTCCTGAAACAACAAATAAAATTAAAGTAGTAAACACTATCCTCAACGATAAGGATTTAGCACAATGCACTTTATATTTTAAATTTTATTTGTTCGAAGCACTTGAGAAAGCCGGACAAGCTAACCAATTTACAGCACTGTTAACTCCGTGGGAAAAAATGATAGATAACGGATTAACCACTTTTGCCGAAACTCCCGACCCAACACGTTCCGATTGCCATGCATGGAGTGCTTCTCCGGTTTATTATTTTTTGTCGCTTGTAAGCGGCATTAAACCTGCTTCACCGGGCTTTAAATCTGTAAGAATAGAACCTCATTTTGGAAGTTTAAAAACCATTGATGCAATCATGCCGCATAAGCTTGGTGATATACATGTTAAGTTACTAAAAGACAATGAAAATAATGTTAGTGGTGAAATTACGCTGCCGAATAATTTGGAAGGCGTTTTTATTTGGAATGGAATTCAAAGGCAACTAAAAGGAGGCATCAATAAAATTGAAAAAAAATAAATATAATATGATATCAAAACTTTTTATTGCGATCGTTATTTTTCCGATCTGTGTTTCTGCGCAATTGCCCACAGCAAAAAATATAGCAGGCAAAATGAAAGTGGGTTGGAATTTGGGAAACACATTAGAAGCAATTTGCGGCGAAACTGCATGGGGCGGCGCTGTTACCACACAACGATTAATTGATTCTGTAAAAGCTGCCGGCTTTAACTCGGTAAGAATTCCATGCGCATGGTTTTGCCATGCCGATACGGTGAACAGTGTGATTGATGAATCGTGGATGAATCGTGTAAAACAAGTGGTAGATTATTGCATTAAAGACAGTTTGTTTGTTGTGCTGAACATGCACTGGGATAAAGGTTGGCTTGAAAACAGAATAAACAAGGCTAATCAAAAAGAAGTAAATAGCAGGCTTCAAAAATACTGGACTCAAATAGCAAACAATTTTAAAAATTACGATGAACATTTATTGTTTGCAGGGGCAAACGAACCTGCTGCAAAAGATTCTGCAGCAACATCTGTTTTACTTTCTTATTATCAAACTTTTATTAATGCAGTGCGTGCTACCGGCGGAAACAATAGTTCACGAACGCTTATCATTCAGGGACCGGAAACCAACATTGAGAAAACAAACAAGTGGATGAATGAACTGCCCGTAGATAAAATTGAAAACAGGTTGATGATGGAAATTCACTATTACGATCCTTATCAATTCTGTTTAATGGAGAAAGATGCAGAATGGGGTAAAAGGTTTTTTTATTGGGGAAAAAATAATCATTCAAAAACCGATAGTTCATACAATGCTACATGGGGCGAAGAAAGTTCTATGGAAGAAAAATTGGAAATAATGAAACAAAAGTTTGCCGATAAAGGAGTGCCTGTTATTATTGGTGAGTTTGGTGCATACAAACGAAAATTACCTGCGGGTGCCGATAAAAAATTGCATGATGCATCGGTAGAATATTTTCAACAATATTTTGTAAAAACGGCTGTGAGTAAGGGTTTGATACCTTTTTACTGGGATATTAATATGGGTTTGTTTGACAGAGGTAAATGCAAAGTGCTGGATGAAAATCTTTTACATGCCATTATGAATGGTGCAAATGAAAAGTAAGAAACTGTTTTAAACATTGATTGATTCAGATTTTAAATTGATTAAAAAATGTTCTTCCGAAAAATTTCTTTAACACTAATTTTTTCTGCATGTATTTTATTTGCATTTACTCAAACACGCAGTACACTCAATTTCAACAAAGGATGGAAGTTTAAATCAGGAGATGATTCTGCTGCCAAAAATGTTTCGTATAATGATGCTGATTGGCGAACATTGAATCTTCCGCACGATTGGAGCATTGAATTTTCTTTCGACTCAACAAGTCCAACCGGTAATGGCGGCGGTGCATTGCGTGGTGGATTGGCATGGTATCGAAAAACATTTACAATTTCTG
>DATAMD010000387.1:0-1537 GCA_036260755.1 Chitinophagaceae bacterium
ATCTTTTTTTGTTTTTAAATTTTGAACTTTTGCAGGAACTTTCTTTAATAAAAAAAGATTCTTTTTCAAAATCGCTGGTCTTTACTTTTTCGAGATAAACGGTACCGCTGCCGCAATCGGATTTATCTTCCTTATTCTGGCTGGTATAGGTACCCGACAGTATTTCTAATTTGCCCGATTTAGAATAATCCAGATAACAGGTCATCAAACAGGCAACCGAATGATCGCTTATTTTTAAATCAAGCATCTTCGTTTCTTTCAATAAAACATTTTTGGTGGATGCTGTAAAAATCCCGTGCAATGAGGCTTTTCCGTAAAACACAACAGATTTATACGAGTAAGTAACTCCTTCCAGATTTTTATTCTGCTGATTAATTTGAACCTCGTATTTGTATTTATCTTCTGTAAAATGACCGGTTGAAGGATTAAAATTATCTTGTTGCACAAAATAACCGCGCCAAATGCCGGTAAGCTTTTGAGCGTGGATGAAAGATGAGAAACACAATAACAAAGCAAGTGTAAAATTCAACCTCATTCAACAAAACTAAGCACAGTAAAAGTAGTTTGCATATAAAGAAGCGTTAAGGTTTTTGGAATGAATATTCGGTTTGAAGTAATTCTCTGCGATTGATTTGTTACTTTCGCATTTCATTTTTTGATTTGAGTAAGAAAAAGTATGATTAACATTAGTTTTCCCGATGGTGCAGTAAAACAATTCGAAAACGGAATTACTGCATTGGATATTGCAAAATCTATCAGCGAAGGATTGGCACGAAAAGTATTGGCAGCTTCTGTAAATGGCGTTGTGGTTGATTCTTCGCGTCCTATCCAATCAGATGCTTCTTTAAAATTATTAACATGGGATGATGCTGATGGTAAAAATACTTTTTGGCATTCATCGGCACATTTAATGGCCGAGGCAGTTGAATCGATTTTTCCCGGCGTAAAATTTTGGGTGGGACCGGCATTGGATAAAGGATTTTATTACGATATGGATTTGGGCGACAGAAAATTGGTGGAAGATGATCTATTGATTTTAGAAAAGAAGATGAACGAATTGGCTAAGCAGGGAAATGTTTATATCAGAAAAGAAATTTCGAAACCCGAAGCCGTTAAATATTTTGAAGAAAAAGGCGACGAGTATAAATTGGATTTGCTGAATAATTTAAATGATGGCGAAATTACTTTTTACTCGCAGGGAAATTTTACCGATCTGTGCCGTGGACCACACATTCCGAATACCAATTTAATTAAAGCCATCAAATTAACCAATATTGCAGGCGCTTATTGGAAAGGTGATGAAAAAAATAAACAGCTTACACGTTTATATGGCATCACATTTCCCAATCAAAAAGAATTGGATGAATATCTGGTGATGATGGACGAAGCCAAAAAACGCGATCATAGAAAATTAGGAAAAGAATTAGGTATTTTTACCATGGATGATGATATTGGCCCCGGCTTGCCATTGTGGATGCCTAACGGAACTATCATCATCGAAGAATTAGAAAAATTAGCCAAAGAAACCGAGGAAGCT
>DATAMD010000389.1:0-1959 GCA_036260755.1 Chitinophagaceae bacterium
AACGGGCAAAAAACATCTTTGTTATCGAGGGATCATATCATTGTTGTTGCAAAAAGCGGATTGGTTTCTATTGTTGGCGGCAAATGGACAACCTACCGCAAAATGGCGCAGGATGCGGTTAACAATGCAGTGTTTGTTTCCAAATTAAAATTTACAGAGTGCAGCACACAAACACTTCCCATTGGCAAATGGGGATGGCCCATCAATAAAACAAACCATTGGCATGTGTATGGAAGCAATGCAAAATTGATTCAGAAATTAATCGAAGAAAATAATTCGTGGCAGGAAAAAATTCATCCTTCATTTCCGCATATCAAAGCCGAAATAATTTGGTTTATCAGAAATGAAATGGCAATGAATATTGAAGATATTTTGGCACGCAGAACCAGAATATTATTTTTAGATGCACAGGCTGCCATCGATGCAGCACCGCTTGTTGCTGAATTAATGATGATTGAAATGAAAAAAGAGGAAGCATGGAAACAACATCAAATCAATTCTTTTATACATATTGCAAAACAATATTTACTTCATTAATTTGTTTAATCAATTTTACTTAACGAAAAATTAAAAAATCATGACTGCTTTTTTAGGCGAACTTATCGGCACAGCATTACTTATTATTTTAGGCGATGGCGTTGTTGCAAATGTTGTTTTAAATAAAACCAAAGGAAATAATAGTGGTTGGATAGTAATTACTTTTGGTTGGGCAATGGCGGTATTTATTGGTGTTTTTTCTTCGGCCGCTGCAAGTGGCGCACATCTTAACCCTGCCGTTACCATTGCATTTGCTGCGATTGGAAAATTCGATTGGGCATTAGTCCCTGTTTATATTGCGGCACAATTTGCAGGTGCGGTTGTAGGTGCAATCATTGTTTGGTTGGCATATCGCCAACATTTTGATGCAACAGAAAATGCAGCAGATAAATTAGCAGTTTTTTGTAATGCACCGGCAATCAGAAATACAACAAGTAATATAATTACCGAAATCATCGGAACATTTGTGTTGGTATTTGCGGTATTAAAAATTGCATCGCCGGCAAATAGTTTAGGTGCACTGGATGCATTGCCTGTTGCATTTATTGTTTTAGCAATCGGGTTAAGTTTGGGCGGGCCAACAGGCTATGCCATTAATCCGGCAAGAGATCTTGGGCCAAGAATTGCCCATGCTGTTTTGCCCATAAAAAATAAAGGAATAAACGATTGGAGTTATAGCTGGATTCCGGTTGCGGGGCCCATCATTGGCGGATTGATAGCCGCTTTTTTATTCCGGGCAATCGGATAAATATTCATTCTTATATAGCCGGAAGAAGGTAAAGCTGATTTCACAAAAAAATATCTTTTTGTTTAAAAACCTTCATTTTCTAATGCCTCATTCCCTTACCTTTGCCGCCAAAATCGGGGGATACCCCTGTTTGGATAATAAAATTTTTTAAATCAATCATTTCGAAAAATTAAACCCAAGATAATATGGCTTCGAAAGGTAAAATTAAACAGATCATTGGTGCCGTTGTAGATGTGCACTTTCCTAACGAAAATACTCTGCCCGAAATCTATAATGCACTGGAATTGAAGAGAGAGAATGGCGATATTTTAGTGTTGGAAGTTCAGCAGCATTTGGGCGAAGACAGTGTGCGTACCGTTGCAATGGATGGTACCGAAGGATTGGTTCGCGGCATGGAAGTAATTGATACAGGCAAAGCTATTGCAATGCCTACCGGCGAACTGATCAATGGCCGCTTATTCAATGTTACCGGCGATGCTATCGATGGTTTACCTCAGGTAAGTAAAGTAAATGGCCGGCCCATTCATAACAAGCCGCCATTATTCGAAAACTTAAGTACATCAACCGAAGTATTATATACCGGTATTAAAGTAATTGATTTGATTGAGCCTTATGCAAAGGGCGGTAAGATTGGTTTGTTTGGTGGTGCAGGTGTAGGTAAAACAGTATTGATT
>DATAMD010000392.1:0-2808 GCA_036260755.1 Chitinophagaceae bacterium
ATCTACGGCAATAATTTAAAAAAGATAGCTATCGCAAAAATTAAATACAATATTTTTTCGGGTGAGATTCATTTTTTAGATAATAGCAACAGGGAACTTATTGAAGATAAAAATCAAATCAAAAGAGTTGAAATATTAAACGATGTGCAGGAGGGTAATGTAAAACTTATACTTGAAAGAGGCTTTTCGGATGCAAAAAATACTTTATTACCCAATCAATTTGTTGAAGTATTAAATAATGGCAGTAATGAGCTTTTAAAAAAAATAACCCATAAAATTGTTCAGGTAGATTCTCTTTTCGGAACAGTGAAAGTGAATAAATTTTCAACTTCTGTTTCTTATTATTTAAAAACATCTACCAATTGCGAACATTTAAAGGGATTGGATCATACCGAAATATTATCTGCTTTACCGGCAAAAGATGTTATCACAGAATTTGAGAAAACCAATAAACGTAAACTGAAAAAAGAAAAAGATATAATTGATTTTCTCAATTATTACAATTCGAAGACTTTGATTTTATAATATTTTATGAGTTATACCGTAGCAATAGTAGGCCGACCAAACGTTGGGAAAAGTACACTGTTTAATCGCTTGTTAGAACAACGCAAAGCAATTGTGGACGATATCAGCGGCGTTACACGCGATCGGCAATACGGTGTTGCAGATTGGGCAGGCAAAACATTTAATGTAATTGATACCGGTGGCTTTGTACCCGATACCGAAGATGTTTTTGAAAAAGAAATCCGCAAACAGGTTCGTATTGCCATTGATGAAGCCGACGTTATTATTTTTATGGTAGATGTTGCAGTTGGTATAACTGATTTGGATGATGCCATGGCCGATTTATTGCGCCGCAGCAAAAAAACTGTTCTCTTGGCAGTGAATAAAGTTGATAACGGCGAAAGGGAATTGGAAGCCAACGAATTTTATAGTTTGGGTTTTGATAAAATTTATACCATCAGCAGCTTAAGCGGAACAGGGTCGGGCGAATTATTGGATGCTGTTGTGGCATCAATGAAAGATGAAAATGCTGCACAAACCGATGGAATGGATTTACCAAAATTCGCCATCATCGGCCAGCCTAATGTTGGAAAATCGTCTTTATTAAATGCATTGATAGGAACAGAAAGAACCATTGTAAGCGATATTGCCGGAACCACAAGGGATACGATTCATACGCACTATAAACTTTTTCAGAAAGAATTTATTTTAATTGATACGGCAGGTATCAGAAAGAAAAGTAAAGAAAAAGACGACCTCGAATTTTATTCTATAATCCGCGCCATTAAAGCAATGGATGAAGCAGACGTTTGTATGCTGGTACTGGATGCAGAGAAAGGTATTACTGCACAGGATGTAAATATTTTTAGCCTGGCAGCAAGAAAAGGAAAAGGAATTGTGGTATTGGTTAATAAATGGGATTTGGTAGAAAAAAACACCAATACCGCCCGTGATTACGAAAAAACATTAAAACAAAAATTAGCGCCTTTTACCGATGTTCCTGTTTTATTTATTTCGGCAAAAGATAAAACAAGAATATTTAAAGTGATAGAGATTGCGTTGGAAGTATATGAAAGCAAATCGCAAAAAATATCGACTTCAAAATTAAACGATACAATGCTGAAAGCAGTAGAAGCTTATCATGCACCGGTAGTAAGAGGCCATTCCGTTAAAATAAAATTCATCACGCAGTTGCCAACAGTGGTTCCATCGTTTGCGTTTTTCACAAATTATCCAGACGATATTAAACTTCCTTACAGAAATTACCTTGAAAACCAGCTCCGTACACATTTTAATTTTAAAGGTGTACCAATAAGAATCTTTTTCAGGAAAAAGTAAATAAAAAAAAATCGTTAAAATTTGTATAATCCGTTCCCGCATATATCTTTGCGAAAATTCTTAATAACCAAAAAACAAGTACAATGAAAAAAGTATTCGCTTTATTAGCTATCGCATCATTCGTAGCATGTAACAGTGGTGAAACAAAAACTGCTGCTGCTGATTCTGCAAAACCGGCTGTTGACACTACAAAAAAAGTTGACACTGCTAAAGTTGCTGTAGATACAACTAAGAAAGACACAACTAAGAAATAGTAATTTCAAAGTACTCGTTACTTGATATTACTTCTTGCAAGAAGTTATCCTCTATGTTTTAAACATAGAGGATTTTTTTTGCAATCAAATCAAAAAATAAAACCTCATAAAAATATGAGGCTTTATCTTTTAAAAATTGTTGAGTAAAATTAATGTTGTATTAATCATCGTCATGATCGCGGCCTTCATGTCTTCTTTCTTCAAACCGGCGATCGTTTCTGTAATAATTGTCCCTGTCGCAATGGTCATCTCTGTCGTAACCATATCTTCTCTCACCAAACCTTAAATTATAATTGTTATAAACCATCATTGGTTGGCGATAGCGGCGATAGCCATAATTATAATTTCCTCTGTATTCCGCATAACGGTCTCTGTAATAGTTGCCGTTTAAATATGGCCTTGATTCGTAAACAGGAAATTTACGGCAATTGTATAAATCAAATCCGGCATACATCCCGGGTAATCCTGCCGAAAATACCCATGCACCATTATTCAGATAAACAAATTCACGTTCAGGCACATCATAATATGCATCAATCTCAGGTATATAATAATATTCGGCAACTGCATTACCGGCGGCAATCCAGCCGGGTAATCCAAATCCAACATTCACATTAAAACGAACTTGTGCAATGGTATGATTTATCATAGCACTGCCCGCAACAAAAACGGTAAGTAGAATTAGCTTTTTCATAAATCAAAGTTTTATAAC
>DATAMD010000393.1:0-2616 GCA_036260755.1 Chitinophagaceae bacterium
TTTAGTTTTCTTAACTTGAACTAATTTTAATAAAGCATGAAACATTTAAAGATTTATAATAAACAGGATATTTTATCTGTTACAAAAATCCGTCGCTTCGAAACCAAAGCAGGAGAGCGTATGCAGGTTGTTGAAGACGAAAACAATATTGAAACATCCATCAGGCAATCATCTGCAAAATTTGTTTTGGTTGGTGTGCCTGAAGATATCGGCATCAAAGCAAATATGGGAATTGGCGGAGCCGATAGTGCCTGGTTATCTTTTTTAAAATCATTTCTTAATATTCAGAGCAATGATTTTTTTGATGGTGGTGAAATTTTATTATTAGGCCATTTTGATTTTTCTGATCTTGAAAAAACAATTGAAGCAAATGCGCCGCATTTTGATGAAAGAGTAGAGGCACATCGCCATGCCGTAAATGCCATTGATGATGAAGTTGAACAACTGATTCATATCATCACTCAAAACAGAAAATTCCCGATTGTTATTGGCGGCGGGCATAACAATGCATATCCCTGCATTAAAGGCGCAGCAAAGGGTTGGCATAAAGCCGGCGTGATTGAATTGGCACAAATCAATGCAATTAATTTAGATGCACATGCAGATTACCGGCCGATGGAAGGGCGGCATAGCGGCAATGCTTTCAGATATGCTGAAGAAGATGGTTACTTGGAAAAATATTGTGTGATTGGTTTGCACGAAAATTATATTACACAAAATACATGGATGGATATGGTAAACAATCCTTTTGTTGATTGTATTACTTATGAAGATATTTTTCTGCACGAAAAAAGAAATTTTATTCAGTCTGTTGCACATGCCACAGCATTTACCGATGATACTTTGTGTGGTATTGAATTAGACCTCGACTGTATTGAACATACTTTGAGCAGTGCCACAACACCTGTTGGCATTACTGCCAATCATGCAAGGCAATATTTAAATTTTGTTGCTTCCGATTGCAAGCCTGCATACCTGCATATTTGTGAAGGCGCAACAGTTTTGTCGGATGGGAGAGAAGATTCGTCAACAGGAAAACTTATCAGTTATTTAGTAAGCGATTTTGCAAAAGCAATTTTAATGCAACTGAACAGTTGATGGCAGTTGATAATTTAAAAAGTTTGTCAAGACAGAGTTTATCGAAGTCGATTTATTAAACGTTCGCCACATTTCGACAAGCTCAATGTTGACAGTAATTTTCAATCTTCAAAAAAAATTATTAATTATTTTCCATTTCCATAATCTTCTCAAACAGTTGCTCGTATTGAGTATTAGCCGTTTTTAACTGATCCTGAACAAGGCTGTAATTTTTTTCAAGCTGCGAAAATTTATTTGCTTCTTTATAACTGTCGGGATTTGCTAATTCAGTTTCGATTTGAACTTTTTGTTGATTGAGTACTGCTATTTCTTCTTCAATTTTTTGAAACTGACGCTGTAGTTTTTGCAATTCTTTACCTCTAACCCCTGTAGGGGAATTATTCGAACCTTTTTTTACAAAACTATCTTGTTGTTTGCTATTTACTTCATCTTGTTTCTTGTCACTTGTATCTTGTTTCTTGTCGCTTGCCTCTTGTTTCTTGCTACTTTCATCTTCACGTTTTTCTTTTGCATTTTTTTGTTTGGCCATTCTTTCTTTCCATTCAACCCATTCAAGGTATGTTCCTTTAAATTCTTTTATTTCATGATCAACGATTTCCCAAATCTTATTTGCAGTTTTAGAAATAAAAAAACGATCGTGACTAACCAACAAATAACTTCCTTCATATTTATTTAAAGCATCGGCTAAAAGTTCAACCGAGTGCATATCTAAGTGGTTGGTAGGTTCATCCAGCAATAAAAAATTACTCTTACTTACAATTACTTTGGCCAAAGCCACACGTGCTTTTTCGCCACCGCTTAACACTTTAATTCTTTTATCGGTATCATCGCCGCTAAATAAAAAACATCCCATTAAACTGCGCAGTTCCAGCTCATTTTTTTTGCTGCCGCATTCTTTCATTTCATCCAGAATAGTGTTGCTGAGATTTAGTGCTTCCAACTGATGCTGCGCATAAAAACTTTCTTCAACATTATGTCCCCAGTTTCGGTGGCCTTCAAATTTTTCGGTACCTGCAACAATTCTTAATAAAGTTGATTTACCTTTTCCATTGGCGCCGATCAAAGCAATTTTATCGCCACGATCAATTTCAATACTTGTATTTTTTAATACTTCAATATTGCCGAAATTTTTAGAAATATGTTTCAGCTCGCAAATAATTTTACCCGGCTGTTTTTCTATCTGAAAGTTGATTTTAATATTCGGCCGTTCAATTTCTGCATTTTCGATCCGTTCAATTTTATCCAATCTTTTTTGTACGCTTTGTGCAGCGGCAGCCTTGCTGGCTTTGGCTTTGAAGCGTTCAACAAATCTTTCCTGCTGGCGGATATAATCCTGTTGATTTTCGTAAGCCTTTTGCTGCAACTCAACTCTTATTTCTTTTTCCCGTTCGTAATATTCATAATCGCCAACATAAATATGCAGTTGTTGCTGATACAATTCAACGATCTTATTTACCATCCGGTTCAGGAAAAATTTATCGTGGCTCACAATTACAACACTGCCCTGATAATGTTTTA
>DATAMD010000399.1:0-2159 GCA_036260755.1 Chitinophagaceae bacterium
TCGTTTTACTGCAAACGAAAAATCAATATCATCTAATTCGCAAAATTTATCTAATGTTTCTCTATTCATTTCTCCGTTAAACTGATACAGAAAAAAATCTGTTGCACCGCCGGTTGTTAATCCTTCAATTGTTGTTTTACTTATTTCCCTTACACGCTTTAAAATATTAACCAACATTTTTTCGGCCGATAAAACAGTTTTATGCAGATACACCTGCCAGTACATTTGCCGCCTTGCCACTAAAAATTTTTCGATGCTGTAAATACCTTTTTCTTCTACCATTAATTCGCCGTTGTAAACCACTAACATTTTTATAATTCGGTCGTAGCCAATCACACCCTCACTTACACCGGTAAAAAAACTATCGCGTGTTAAATAATCCATGCGGTCAACATCCAATTGTCCGCTGATGAGCTGATGCAAAAATTTTTTATGATATTGATTGGTAAAAATTTTGATGGCCATAGTTAATTTGCCATTCAAATCTTCATTCATCATTTTCATAATTTGTAAACTGATATCTTCATGATGAACATTAGGCAGCAATTGATTTTCGAGTGCATGCGAAAAAGGGCCGTGGCCAACATCGTGCAATAAAATTCCGGCCTTTGCGGCTATTTCTTCTTCCTCGGTTATTTCAGTTCCTTTGGCTCTTAATTCGTTAATGGCATTGCCCATTAAATGATAGGCGCCCAGCGAATGATGCAACCTTGTATGCACGGCACCGGGATAAACCAAATAAGCCAATGCCATTTGATGAATGCGCCGCAAACGCTGATAATAAGGATGGGCAATGATTTCGAAGATCAACGGATGATTGATTGTGATGAAACCATATACCGGATCGTTAATTATTTTTCGTTTGATGACCATGCCTGTTGATGCTTTGTTAAAGCAGTTGACAAATGTACTATTTGTGTGCGGATGGAATAAATTTGAAAATAGTTCATGGCTTATGGTTGATAGTTCATAGGTGATGGATTGTTGAACACAGCTTTGAAAGTTGAAGTGTGCGACGCAACAGGCGATGCCATAAAATACTACAGCCGGTAACAAAAAAAATAAAATAAAAATTATGCCAATAGCAAAAATTATTTGGGTTGATGATGAGATTGAAAGTTTGCAATCGCAAAAATTATTTTTAGAAAGTAAAGGTTACGAGGTTATTACTTTTAACAATGGTTTTGATGCGATTGAATTTGTAAAAAATAATTTTGCCGATGTGGTGCTGCTGGATGAAAGTATGCCGGGCATTTCGGGCTTGCAAACATTAGCAAAAATTAAAGAAATTAAACAACATATTCCGGTTGTTTTAATTACAAAAAACGAAACCGAAACTTTGATGGATGAAGCCATTGGCAGCCAGATTAGCGATTATTTATTGAAGCCCGTAAACCCAAACCAGGTTTGGTTAAGCCTAAAAAAGATTATTGATAATAAAAGATTGGTTGCCGAAAAAACAACAACGGCTTATCAGCAACAGTTTCGCGATTTATTTATGGCGCTGAATGATAATCCCGATTTTAATCAATGGATGGAAATTTATAAAAAAATTGTTTATTGGGAACTGGAAATGGAAAAAAGCGATAGTCCCGAAATGCGTGAAATATTTGCATCGCAAAAAGATGAAGCCAATGCAGAATTTTTTAAATTCATCTCCAAAAATTATGCAAAATGGGTAAACCCGAAAAGTGCCGAAGCACCCATCATGAGCCATAATTTATTGCAGTTTAAAATATTGCCGCATGTAGAAAAAAACATCCCGACATTTTTTATTTTAATCGATAACCTGCGGTACGATCAATGGAAAACTATTCAGCCTGTTTTTGCAGAAAGCTTCAGAATTTTAGAAGAAGAAACGTTTTATTCTATTTTGCCCACTGCCACACAATACAGCAGGAATGCCATCTTCAGCGGATTACTGCCCGTCGATATTGAAAAACAATTTCCCGAACAATGGAAAAATGATGAAGATGAAGGCGGCAAAAATTTATTTGAAGAAGAATTTTTTAAAGCGCAATTAAAGCGTTTAAAAAAAGATGATATTAAAGCAAGTTATACCAAAGTTATAAATCATTCCGACGGGCAAAATTTAGTAAGCAATATTCATAATCTGTTAAGCAACGATTTAAATGTGATCGTTTATAATTTTGTTGATA
>DATAMD010000406.1:0-3122 GCA_036260755.1 Chitinophagaceae bacterium
TGGATGAGATAAAAAAGTTAACCGATGCATCGGTCGAAAAATTTAAAGAGCATAACGGATTAGCAAAGCTGAAAAGTTTGATTGACATGCAAATTTCATCAGATCCTAAATTAGCATTAATAAATAAACCGGCACCCGAAATAAGTTTAGCCGATACGAGCGGTAAGATAATTTCGCTCAGCAGTTATAAAGGCAAATATGTTTTGGTTGATTTCTGGGCAAGTTGGTGCGCACCATGCAGGGCCGAAAATCCCAATGTTGTTGCGGCTTACAACAAATTTAAAGATAAAAATTTTACGGTGCTTGGTGTTTCGCTCGATAACGATAAGGCAGCGTGGAAAGGTGCAATTGAGGAAGATCATTTAACATGGAATCATATCAGCGACCTTAAACAATGGGAAAGTTCGGTGGTTGCTCCGTATAAAATAACCGGTATACCTTTTAATGTTTTGGTTGATCCCAACGGCAAAATAATTGCAGCTGAATTAAGAGGAAAAGCTTTGGAAAGTAAATTGCAGCAAGTGTTGAAATAATTATTGGATAGAATTAAAATAGTTTATTGCAGTAATCCAGTCTTTTTCATCTTTACCCGACAAATTTTTTTGTTTGATGAATGAATCGACGGCATCTTTTTTTGATAGAAGAATCTCGTTAAATTTCTTTTTATTCAAACCAATTTTTTCTGTTGTTTCATTTCGTAAAATAAAATAATCCTTTACAGGAACAAATCTTTTATACTTCACAGGATCGTTATATTCGGTATATTCAATCATATCTGCATGATAATATTTCAATAATGTAAGAGCGCCTTTAGCTAATATTTGCAGATAATTTTTTTCTGTAAAATTTCCGGGAGATACAAAACCGTTTTCAAATATCATTTTTGCAATGGTATCGTTATCGTTGGGAAACAACTTGATTGATTTTGTATTCTCATTCACCAAATAAGCCGTATCGTTTTTATTGAGCAAAAATCTGTTTATATAGATATCAAATTTCAATTCAACATTATTAAATGCATATCCTTTGTTTGAAATGATTGCGGCTTTTTTCCAGTCGTCAAATAAAAATGGAGAACCTTTTATTTGTTCGTATTGAATTGTGTAAATTAAATAGCCGTTTGATCTGTCGTACAGTAAATGCTGTGTTTCCTGTGCTGATGAACGGCTAAAAAAACATATTGTTAGTATTGCAATTAATAAATGTTTCATACAATTTTCTTTAATAAAAAACCACCTAATATTCTTAGGTGGTTTTTTATGATAAGATGAAAATTAGTATCCCGGATTTTGTACAATATTTGGGTTTGCATTGATTTCAGAAATAGGGATAGGAAACATTAGAGCTATATTTCCGGGGGCAACAGCAACTGTTGTTAAAGGGTTTTGATTTTTAATTTTTGTCCAGCTTCTGTTTAATCTAACTAAATCCCAAAAACGGTTTCCTTCAAATGCAAGTTCTTTTCTTCTTTCAGTCAAAATATCTTCTAATACTTGT
Source organism: Chitinophagaceae bacterium (assembly GCA_036260755.1). Lineage (GTDB taxonomy): Bacteria > Bacteroidota > Bacteroidia > Chitinophagales > Chitinophagaceae > CAIQDX01. The sequence goes on from DATAMD010000406.1 coordinate 1,498, forward strand.
GTACCTGCATCTGACCATCCTGCAAAAGACGGATCTCTTTGCTGTGCAACTTTATTCAAATATAAATTTGCGTTAGGGATATCACCAAGATTGTAATATGCTTCAGCAGCAATTAAAAGTACGTCTGATAAGCGAAGAATTTTTGTATCATCTTTATCTGTACCGTTAGCAGGATTAGGATATTTCATACAAAGATAAACTGTACCCGCCTGCCCGCTTCTTGTACCTACAGCACAAAGAGCTTTTCTTGCATCGGTAGCAGAATAAAGCCCGGCTAATTCGGGCGTTGCTAAAATATCTCCATAACCACCACCTACAGTTAAATAAATAAATCCAATTTGATCGAATCCGTTATTACTTGTAAGATCGCTGGCAACTTCGAAAAATGTTTCGTTTTTAGTAGTGCTGGGTTGTACAACAGGATTTGCCCAATAAGCAGCATAGTTTGCGCTTGATAATAAAGTAACACCGCTGTTATTAATTGCATCTAATGCAGTAGTTTGTGCGTCAACCCAATCGCCCATATTCTGATAAACTCTTGCTTCTAATGCTCTTGCTGCATATTTTGAAAAATAAGCTGTTCCCCTATAAATGGTCATTAATTTATATGCGTTTTCAAGATCGCTGATGATTTGTTTATACACGTCTTTTACAGCGCCGCGTGAAGGAACAGAATAAGGATTTAAATTAAAAGTATTAACAATGGGAATACCCGGTTTAGTACTATCTACAGTATAAGCAGTTGAAAAGTTTCTAACTAATTCAAAATGCATTAATGCTCTTACTGCATAAGCTTCACCTAAATATTGGTTTACGTTTGCCGTATTGGCAATATTAGCTGCACTGGAGATAATATTATTTGCATACTTTATAGAAATATAAGCATTTTGCCAAATACCCAATGCATAAGCATCAGCATTATTAAAAGCATAGTTATTTAATGTAATATACCTTCCGGAGTTGGAAGTTGTTACAAAAGTATTATCAGCCATTAAATCGCCTTTAACAGGTAATGTACGTCCGTATAAATCTGTTGCACGCAAGGAGCTGTACATTCCTGCAGCCGCCACAAGTAAATCGCCTTCTGTTTTAATTGCAGAAGTTAAAACATTAGCAGTATAAGGAGTATCGTTTAAATAACTCTTATTGCAACTTAATAGCGATACGGTTGCTAATGTTATTATAAAAAGTTTTAAAAATGTCTGTTTCATATAAATGATTTCATGGGTTTTTAAATTAGAATCCAATATTCAATCCAACAGTAAATGCCTTATTGTACATCACATTTAAGTTTGACTGACTGCTTACACCTTGTTCCGGATCGAATGGTATGTTATTATCGTAAGTTTTAGTCCAGAAGTTAGTTCCACGTATATAAAATTTAAGCGCAGTCACATGAAGACTATTTAATAAAGCCTGTTTAGCAGCATACGCCAAAGTAATATTTCTTAACCGTATAAAATCGCCTCTAAATAAGAATCTGGTTGATGCAGAACTCGAAAAATTTGATGCACCATAAACAGGTTTCGGAACATTAGTTATATCGCCGGGCTTTTGCCATCTTTGAAGATTATACGAATATTTACCATAAGATGGATTTACCTGATCGTAAAAATAAGCGGCCC
>DATAMD010000410.1:0-19950 GCA_036260755.1 Chitinophagaceae bacterium
GAATAGAAAGTTGCAAGCAATTAATATTTGCAGCAAACAATATTAATTTTCAATTTGTGAAAAACAGATTTTTAATTTATGGGCACATTGCTGAATGTTCCGGAAATTTCGCCTGCATAGCCTGCAGTATAAGTTTGATCATCGGTATCGCTTACCCTAAGAGGCTTTAATCCTTCGATAATAATTCCTAAAACAAAATGCCCGCTTGCTTTTCCATCCACTATTTTTTCAATTACTACTTTGCATTTTTCGCTTGGCGGAGGAAGATGAATCGTAGCTTCATGTCCATCGGCAATATATGGCGAGAATGAGCTTACGTAAGGTTTCTGGGCATTTCCGTAAAATAGTTTTGCTACGCTGCCGCTGATGGTCGGATATTTTTTTGTGCCGTATAATAGTTTTGTTTTTTTATTATATTCATCAAAGAAATAAGTTTCGGTGTTTAGTTTATCGCCAACCGGTTGAATATTTATTTTTATAAAATTTTCTTTGGAATTGCCTTCTTCTTTTGAGGCGATAAGTGTATATCCGCCATCATCCGATTTCATAAAATATGCATAAGGCAAACTGGTATTAATGATTTTACTTTTTAAAACAATTCCACCGGGTGCAGTGTTGGAGTTAACAACGGTGTTACTTTTAATTGTATTGTTTGATGATTTATTATTTGTTGTTGAAGTTGATGAAATATTTTTTGGTGCTTCATATTTATCGGCATCCGATTTAAAAATAAATTCAACTCTTCGGTTTTGTGCTTTTCCTTCTGCTGTTTTATTATCGGCAATGGGTTGTGTTTCGCCGCGGCCTTCGGTAGTAAGTTTGGTTTCATCAATACCATATTCTTTTACCAAAATGGTTTTAACGGCTTCGGCACGTTGTTGCGAAAGTTTTAAATTACTTGCATCATTGCCATCGCTATCGGTATGGCCAACGATTTTTACAGGATCGGATGCATCTTTAATTATTTTGCTGATGTCGAGCAAAGCGCCCATGCTTTCGGGTTTAAGATTAGCGGTGCCGGTATAAAATAAAAGATTGCTTATAATTTTTCCTGTATTAAATTCTGCTCTTGTATCGGGAACATCTTTGGCAATGCGGATGTTGCTGATGTATGTTTCGGCGTTATCGCGCAAATAAAAGCCTAACTGATTGGGCAAAGAAGTTTCATTAACTGCGGGAGCATCATATATTTTAAGGTTGTTAACCCAACAACGAAACCGTTTGCCTTGTACGCAAAAACTAAAATGCACGGGTTTGCCTTGGGTATATAAAGGTTTAGTGCCTTCATTAGAATTTAGTTTGCTACCATTTTTTATCAATGCAAAACTGTGTCCGTAGCCATTAAAATCTTTTTGCAAAATATTCATCCTGTAAAAAAGCGTGGTTGTATTTTGCATATCATCACCAATGGTCGATAACAAATTTTCGTCGGTAACCATTTTGCCGTTCGAATTAAAAAGATTGATGTAAGCATAGGTTCCTCTCACATCGGATGTTGCATTCAATAGCATATCAAATTCAACAGTAAAATTATTTCCCCATGTTTGTTTTTTGCTGCGGCAAATATGCCGTGCATAGTTGCTTCCTAATTTTAGCCATTTTCCTTCAACGCCATCAATGGTAACCACTTCGGCCGATGAGGTAGTAAGCCAGTTCATGGGTGTTTCGCCAATATTATCGTTTTCAAAATTGTCGAAATACAATACTGTTTTTCCGGGAACAAAATCAAATTTGCTGAAAACGGTTAACGGCATTGATGCGTCTGTGGAATTTGTTGCATCAACTTTTGGTGAATTGTTTGTTGGCTTATTATCGGTTGTTTTAGTGTTCGACGGCCCGTTTAATGTTTTATCGAGCGCACTGTCGAGAGGTTTTTTTACAGTTTTATCTACGGTTTTGTTAGTGGCATTGTCGATAGAACTGTTAACGGCATTGTTTACTTTGTCTTTTAATTTTTTTAAGAACTGTGCCTGTAATGCAGAAACTGAGATCAAAGAAATAATAATGATTAATAATTTCTTTTTCATAGGGTGCTGTTTGTTTTTTGGTTAATATGTTTTTATCGGGTTAATATGTTTTTATCGGAGGAAGAAAAACTATTATCATTTTAAACAAAAAAAATAATCCGACTGCAGGGGGCTACTGATGTAAAGTTTTTATGAATTATTTTTTGTTTTTCCAGGGTCACACTCTCTTACGAATATACTCTTTTTTTTAATTAATGCGAATTCGGGATAAAAAAAATAATAGTTTGATATGATATGGCTTAATCCTGTTTGCAACAGGGTTTTTTATCATTTAAAAAAACAATAAAAATTTTAATAAGGATATTGCCCGATCACATTTCCGGCCGGATAATAATTTGCAACAACAATGATTGCTCCGTTAGCGCAAATGGCAACCCCGGCGCCAACTTCTCTGGTATCTTTCCAAACCATTTGGGTGTAGTGCCCGGTTGTTTCCCAGTTATTTTCATTAAGTCTTGTGTACGAATAATTTTTTATTTCGCTGTACCATGAAAGTGAAGCATCTATTGGTTTATAAGCATCTGATGAACTTCCCCAAAAAATATTTTCTCCATAATTTTTACCATCCTCGCCGCATTGTGTCCGGTGTTTTATTTCGCAATTATTAGCCCGTGCTAAATGATTGGCCCAGGACTGTGCGTATGCCGACAATTTCGGACTCCAAACCAAAGCTGCGGCCCGAACATTTTTTCTTACCTTATTATGATGTGCTAAAATTTCTTTGGCATCATCCAAACTTATTTTACTGCCGGTTATATTCTTTGGGATCTGTGCCTGCGAAAAATTAATTGCCAGTATAAAAAACAGTGTTATTGTCTTACACATAATTAAATAGTTGCTACAAATTACACCGATATGATTTTGCATCAATTTTTAAATAGCCAAAGCTTTGCGAAAAATAAAACAATCGCCAAAAATTTATGTTGAGGAATATTCTCTGAAATTAAGAACGCATGTTGTATAAAAAATTACTGCAACGGAATTTTTATCAGTAACTCGCAACCGCTACCGGGAGAAGATTTGACAATGCAGAAACCCGAAAATATTTCAGCACGGTTTTTAATATTTCGTAACCCGATACCGTCGTTTAATTTGGCGGTATTAAACCCCTGTCCATTATCAAAAATGCGGAGCCGTAAAATATTTTCGATTAACCGTATGCTTATTTCTATCTCGGTTGCATTGGCGTGTTTAATTATATTTTGTAATTGTTCCTGCAAAATCCGGTATAAGTTTAATTGCAGCTCGCTGTTTAAATTGGCATGCTCGAGATTATCGAAATGTGTAACTATTTTATACCTGTTTTCGGTATTTATACTTTTCAACAGGTTTTGAATTGTAGGAATAAAATTATCTCCTTCAAATTTTGCAGGAGCAAGACGATGAGATAGTTTTCTTATTTCATGAATTGAATTATGAATTCCTTCTTTTGTTTGATTGATCCAGTCGTTTTGTTTGGGGTCATTTTCCTTAATCATACCAATCGTAATCAGGGCGCCTACCAGGATTTGCGCAATGTTATCGTGTAATTCGCGGCCAATAAAATATTGTTGCTTTTCCTGTGCCGATATGATTGCCTTTTTAATATTTTGTTCATGCTTTTTACTTTCGGTAATATCTCTTTTTATTCCTACCCAGTATAAGGGAACCCCATCGGCATTAAATACAGGTGATATATTAACGCTTGTCCAAAACTCTTCCCTGTTTTTTTTGTAATTAATTACTTCAATTTCGCAGGGCAGATTGTTTTCAATAGCTTTTTTAAGACGTGATAATTCGTTTCTGTCTGTATTTACGCCTTGCAGGATTCTTGGTGTTTTACCAATCACTTCTTCTTTGGTATACCCCGTCATTTTATAATATGAATCGTTTACATAAACAATTTTTGGGCCCGGATGTTCGAAAGGGGCGGCTTCGGTTATTATTACGGCATCGGTTGTATTGATGATTACTGTTTCTAATAATTTTAATCGCTCTTCTTCCTTTTTTCTTTCGGTAATGTTTTCCATGTTCACGCAAATACCTTTTATTTTTCCGTCTTCACCTTCGATTGGATTTAAGCGTATATAATAAGTTAAGGTTGTTCCGTCTTTTTGCGGGTAATCGGATTCATAATAATTTTTTTTACCGTTTAAAACAGCAACCAAATTATTTTTTAAAGATTTTTCTTTTGTATCCGGAACGAAATCAAAAATGTTTTTATTTTTTTGAATGGTGTTGCCCCATTCGGCAGTTGTAAAATCGCGGAGCTGATTATTAAATTCAATTACGGTAAAATCTTTATCTAAAAGCAATAAACCATCGGAAGAGTTTTCTAAAATTGTTCGCAGATGCGATTCGGATAATTGCAATTCGGATTGAACTGCTTTTATTCTTCTGTCGTTTTCGCGTTTTTCAAAAGCATTAATAATGGCCAATGGCAATCTTTGCAAATTTGATTTCAGCAAATAATCGTCAACACCCGCTTTCATCATATCTACAGAAAATTCTTCCGATACGGTTCCTGTAACCAGGATGAAAGGGATATCCAGATTTTTTTTGCTATAAATTTCGAAGGCCATCTTCGAATCAAAATTCGGCAAAGTATGATCGCTTAAAATCACATCCGGCATAAACTCGTTAATACCACGTATAAAATTTTCTCTATCAACAGCAAGAAAATACCTGAAATCCAAGTTGGCTTTGCGTAATATTCTTTGAACCAGATCAGAATCTGTTTTCGAATCTTCGAGATGGAGTATGCTGTATTGTGCCATCAAATTTTATTTTGTTGGTTGGTTAATAAGCAGCCAGTATAAACCTAATTGCGAAACAGCTTTTGCAAATTCATCAAATGCCAATGGTTTTACAACATAACTGTTTACGCCTAAGCGGTAGCATTCTTTAATATCAGGATCTTCTTTTGAAGATGTAAGTACAACGATGGGAATAATTTTTGTTCGTTCGTCGGCTTTTAATTTTCTCAAAACATCGATGCCGTTTACTTTGGGCATTTTGAGATCGAGTAATATTACCCTCGGAAGATGATCGGCATCTGTTTCTTGCCATTCGCCATCGGCAAAAATATAGTCGAGCACTTCCTGGCCATCTTTTAAATGCAATATTTTATTGGTTACATTACATTTTTTTAAGGCTCTGATTGTTAAGTCGGCATCACTTGGATTGTCTTCTACAAGGATGATTTCTGTTTCGTTGTCCATAATAAATTTAGTTTAGTGTGAAATGGAAAGTTGCGCCTTCGTTTACTTTGCCTTCGCCCCATACTTCGCCGCCATGTTTAAAAATGATGCGATGTACGATGGCTAATCCTATACCGCTTCCTTCGAATTCTTCGTCCGAATGCAGGCGCTGAAATACGCCAAATAATTTTTCGGCAAAACGCATATCAAAACCTGCACCGTTATCTTTTATCGTAAAAATTATTTTATCATCTTTTTGTTCTGTAAATACTTTTATAACCGGTTTATCTTTTTTTGAAGAATATTTAATGGCATTCGACATAAGGTTTAACATTGCCTGATATAATAAACTGTAATCGCCCTGCACAACAGGCAAATCGGCTATTTCTATTTTTGCCTGATTAGGAAAGGTTTGATTTAATTCATCAATCACGGCTTTTGTAAGATCATTCATATTAACATCAACTCTTTTTAATTCTTTGCGGCCAAGCCTTGAAAATGATAAAAGATCATCAATAAGCCGTCCCATTTTAATTCCGTTATTTTCAATATGCTTCAACATTTTTCTTCCATCCTCATCCAACCTGTCGCTATAATCTTCTTCCAGTATTTGGGCATAACTGTTAACGGCTCTGAGAGGGGCACGCAGGTCGTGTGAAACCGAAAATGTAAACGATTCCAATTCCTGATTTACCAATTCGTACTGCATCGTGCGTTCCTGAACTTTTTTATCGAGGTCTTTATTTAATTCGATAATCTGTTCTTCTGCTAATTTTCTGGAAGTTATATCTTCATACGAAATACAGATGCCTGCAACGTTCTCTTCGGGATCGAGAACAGGATACATTTTCACTTCAAAATAAATTATAGTATTACCCGAAAATGAGTACGAAATTTCGTAATGAACTTTTTCGCCATCTAATGCCGAATTAAATTTGGCACTTAAAAACTCCTGCCTTTCTTTAGGAATATTATTAAATATATTTTCATTTTTGCGTAATACTATATTGTCGGAAATTGTTATATATTTTTCCATCAAACTATTAAATTCGATAACTGTAAATGAATCATCCATCAATAAAAAACCTTTGGCAGTATTTTCGAATATTGCCCGGAGATTACTTTCGGATTTTATTAAAGCTTCTTCATTTTTCTTTCTTTCGGTAATATCCCTTGCAGCTGCAAATACGCCTATAACTTTTCCTTCAACATTTTTATAAACAGTTGCATTGTAAAGTGTATCGGTAGTTTTTCCTTTGGCATGCCTGATGGTAAGCGGATAATCTTTTACAAAACCTTTTTCAAGTACTTGTTTATATCCATTGTTAGCCTGCTGAGGTTCTGTAAAATAATTGGAGAAATCGCTTCCGATAAGTTGTTCTCTAAGCAAACCGGTAACATCTTCTGTTGCTTTGTTTACATCGGTGATTTTTCCATCGGGGCCGATTGTTATAAGCGGATCGATGCTTGCTTCGATCAAACTACGATTGTATAAATTTGCATTTCGTATTATATCTTCTGCTTGTTTACGTTCTATAATATTCCAAAAAAGATCAGCGAGATTTGACAAAGCTGCAACATCCTTTTCCGTATAATCTGTAGCTTTATTACCTATGCCCAAAATAGCTACAACTTTGTCTTGGCGCATGATTGGCACTGCCAGTTCGCGGATTACTTTTGCGTGTCCATCGGGCATCCCTTTTTTATGAGGCAGTGAATCATAATCGTTATGAATTACAGGTTTCTGCTGGTAAAAGCAATCAACCCAAACGCCGGCCTTTTCGATTTCGTAATGAGAATCCTTACCTGCTGCTTTGCAAAATTCTTTTTTGGTTTGTGTTGACCAATTCTTAAGCGTTAACGAATTTTGGTCGCTATTAACAAAATGGCAAAAACCAATATTACTCTCGGTAATCTTCTCCATTTCGTTAAGTGCTTCCTCTAACATTTCGTCAATAGAATGTTTGTTGGCAAACAGTAAAAGCCTGCTGCGTGCCATCTGAATTTTCTCTTCTTGCTTTAATTTGGTAATATCTCTTGCTGCCGCAAAAACACCAACCACTTCACCTTCCTGATTTTTATAAACAGTTGCATTGTAAAGTACATCGGTAGTTTTTCCGTTGGCATGCCTGATGGTAAGGGGATATTCTTTTACAAAACCTTTTTCAAGTACCTGTTTATAACCTTTGCTGGCCTGCAGAGGTTCGGTAAAATAATTGGAGAAATCGCTTCCGATTAGTTGTTCTCTATACATGCCTGTTACATCTTCGGTTGCTTTGTTTACATCGGTGATTTTTCCATCGGGGCCGATAGTTACGAGAGGATCGATGCTTGCTTCGATCAAACTTCGATTGTATAAATTTGCATTTCGTATTATATCTTCTGCATGTTTACGATCGGTGATATCGTAAAGGATTGAGAGGATGCAGGTTTCTCCCTTAAGGTGTATAATTCGTGCAGAATCGAGAACTGTAACAACAGTGCCATCTTTGCACCGAAGTTTTGTTTCGAAATTAGCAACAACACCAAATTTTTCTAAGTTAGCGATGAAAGTTACACGATCGGCCGGATCGAACCAAATAGAAAGATCTTTGGTTGTTTGACCTATCGATTCGTCACGAGAATATCCAAGCAAATGTGTGTAACCTTCATTAACCTCTATAAGCTTTCCATCACTTAACCGGGTAATGGATATGAGGTTAGGCGAAGCATGGAAGGCGGCCGAAAATCTTTCTTCCGATTCGCGCAATTGCAGATCAGCAAGTTTCCGTTCGGTAATATCAAGTGATATACCAATAATACCAATAATTTCTCCATCGGCATTAACAAAAGGGATCTTGCTTGTGTTAAACCATTTTATACCATCTTCTGTTTCCCATTCTTCTTCAATATTCATTTTTGAAATACCCGAATTAATTACCTCTAAGTCGTCCTGATAATATTTTTCGGCATCTTCTTTCGGATATAATTCACTTAAATTTTTTCCTTCAATTTCAAATTTTTGTTTTTTGTGAGCCTGAGCAATAAACTTGTTTACCCGTATAAAATTATTTTTCTTGTCTTTATAAAACAATGGCCCCGGAACATGATCGATAATTGATTCGAACAGGTCTGATAAACTTTTATGTTGTTTGGCATTTTCTTTTAACTCGGCGGTTAATTGTTCAGCTATCTGCAAAGCCCTGCTCTTGGTGTTTATTAATGAGATAGACAACAGGAATAATAACCCGCTTAATAAAACACCGCAGATTAATACAACAATAACCTTGCTTTCAAAAATTCTTAATTGATCTTCGCGTTGCGTAAAAAACAAAACCCATTTCTTTCCGTTGAAATCAACAGGCATGGAATTGGTTATGTAATAAGAATTCTTGTTTTTCAGCGAATCTTTTTTTTGACTATCATATAATAAAGAATTAACCGAAATGCTATCGTCGTAAACTTTTAAATTAATATTTTCTTTTTTGATTAAACCCCAGCGATCTAAAATACCCTTCATCAAATCGGTCATACGGTAAGGACTATAAACCCAACCCAATATAGCTGCCCTGCGTTGTTCTACAGTATTTGCAGGCATTCCGTTTCGGTAAACCGGTACATACATTAAAGTACCCGATTGTATGTCTTCTTTTGTTTCCTGTACTAAAAGTACTTTTCCCGAAAGCACAGCAAGGTCATTATCGCGGGACTGTTCCATTGCTTTTCTCCGCACCGGCTCCGAAAACATATCATAACCAAAAGCCCGCAGATTACGACCCGAAAATGGTTCCAGATAAATGATAGAAGTATAAACTGTTCTGTCGCCTGCAGGATAAACAGTATAATTAGGGAATCCTTGTTTTTGAATGTTTTTAATATGTTCGGTTAATTTGTTTTTTGGTATAATTAATGAAAAACCTATACCCTGTATGCCGGGTAAATTATTTTCAATTTTTGTTGTTTGATTATAAATTTTCCATTCCTTGCGTGTTGGCATATTTGATGCATTATAAAAAGCAGCAGCACTTCGCAAAAGCAGTGCATGTGCACGGATGCGGTCAGATATTTTAAGATATATTTCATCGCAAACTGAAGCAAAATATTGTTTTGCATTTTCCTGAGCAGCGCGTTGAAAATAAAACACAGCAACGGCCGTAAGCGAAAGTCCGGCTATAAGAATTGCAAAAGCGATCCAGTTTTTTTTACGAACTGTTGCAGAATCACTTTCATTTTTAATTATTTCTGATACTGAATTGCTGCCGGGAGTTACAGTTGTTGCAGTGCCTTGATTGGTGTTATCGGTTAAAAAGTTATTTTCATTTTTCTTCTTCATAATAAACAGATGAAGATGTGTTGGCAGAAAAATACATGTTAGTAATAAAGATATTTAGCCATCATTCATATTCAAATGATATTGATCATACAATAAAAAATCATCGCACCATAATATTTTGATACATGTTTTTGATAAGCAGAAGAAATATTTTGTAACTATCCGCGTTTTAAAAACAGTTAACTGTTACTGCTATATCAAATACATTTTTTCAAGAGAAACCGGATGATTTACACGTAACCAATAATAGGCAATCTCTTTTATTGCATCGGCGAATTCTTTAAAATTTACAGGTTTTACCACATAACTGTTACTGCCCAGGTTATAGCATTGCTGAACATCATGATCTTCTTTTGAACTGGTAAGAATCACTACTGGAATTGCTCTTGTTAGCGGCATACATTTAATTTTCTGTAACACTTCCAAACCATTTACTCTGGGCATTCCTATATCGAGTAAAATTAATTTAGGCGGGCAGGTAATATCTCTGATGTCTTCGAATTTGCCGGTAGCAAAAATAAATTCCAGTGCGTCTTCACCATCTTTTAAGCGTATCAGATTTTTTGCCATATTATTCTTTTCCAGGGAAAATTTAATAAGCTCGGCATCGGTATCGTTATCTTCAACAAGCAGTATTTCAACATCGTTCAGGTTCATACATTTTAATTAAAAAATTATTAAATAAATTTTCAAATAAAAGATTACACCTACCATCTTTTATTCTCAGTACTTAAACCCATAGATTCCAGAATTATTGGATAATTATTTTTTATAATCTTAGTATAAAAAATAATTATTCAACAGTCTTAAATTCTTCCTTATAAAGTTAGTGAAATAACCAACCCAAAACAATAATATTTGTTATGCTTTGCTTGCTGATAAAATTTACATTTTTCTATCCTTTTCTTCGTGATTTGTTCGTAACTGCTTGTTGTATGCTTGCTGTTTTCTTCAGACGCTTACGAACAAATCACGAAGAGATATGCCAAAAGGTTAGGATGAAATAAAAGGAAAGCATTAAGAAATTATTATTTTCGGAGTGCTGATAATTGATACATTTTGTGGATTCTATTAAGATAAAAATTGCCTGAATGCATTGTGCTGCTTTAAAATAATATACACATTTTGACAGAGATTATTTTGTATAAATGACTGAGTTAAAAAACCCGATTGAGGCATCGGTAGTGTTGCGAGTTTATTAATCAATTAATGCTACATTTGACAACAGTTGTTTAACCCGATTAGTTTTTATGTTTTTTTAAAAGCGATCCTATTTTAAAAAAACGGCAACAGATTCATGATAAGTTGAATGTTTTTCCGTTTAATTTATGCCCATCTATATTTGATAAATTCTTTTTTCGAGGAAACGAAAAGCGCTTATCAGATATCTTTAGTAAATTGTTATACCAATTAAAATTCAATAATGATTTTTTTCTGTATGCGATCAACACAAACAATAATAAAAAGAATAGTTATATTAATCTGCTTTTCGGTTCTTTTTTTACCCGATTTATATAGCCAACCTTATAATATCTCAACCTGCAGCGGTACTACATTTAGTTTTCAGGATCCTTCGCTTCCCAATGGAACTACTTATACCTGGGGGGCACCAATTATTTCTCCTGCCATTTCAAATGCAAGTGCACAGGGCAATCCGCAGTTGAGTGTTTCGCAAACACTTACCAATACTTCATCGGCTGTGGCAACCGCTACCTATACTGTAACCACTTCGGCAAATACAACCTTTCAATTAATTGTAACTGTTAATCCATCTCCAACATTAAGCAGCACATTAACACCTTCGGCAGTTTGCAGTAACACAACATTTAGTTATAACCCCACCAGTGCCACAACCGGCACAACTTTTAACTGGAGCAGAGCTGTTGTTGCCGGTATCTCGAATAATATGGCCACGGGCAATGGTAATATCAATGAAACATTGATCAATACAACTGCCAATACGGTTGCAGTTAGTTATAGCTATACATTAAAAGCAAATGGATGCAGCAATAATCAAACTGTTACGGTTAATATTAATCCAACCCCAACTTTAAACAGCACATTAACGCCTGCTGCAATTTGCAGCAATAGTTTATTTAATTATAATCCTGCCAGTGCTACAACCGGCACTTCGTTTAATTGGAACAGGGCTGCAATTGCAGGAATTTCTAATACAACTTCTTCGGGCAACGGTAATCCGAATGAAACATTAATTAATACAACTGCCAATGCAATTGCGGTTAATTATGTTTTTACCTTAACAGCTAACGGATGCAGTAATAATCAAACTGTTACGGTTAATATTAATCCAACCCCAACATTAAGCAGTACATTAACGCCTGCTGCAATTTGCAGTAATACTTCGTTTAATTATACGCCTGCCAGTGCTACCATAGGTACAACTTTTAACTGGAGCCGGGCTGTTGTTGCAGGAATTTCTAACAACGCTTCTTCGGGCAGCGGTAATCCGAATGAAACATTAATAAATACAACTGCCAATACAATTGCGGTTAATTATGTTTATACCTTAACAGCTAATGGATGCAGCAATAATCAAACTGTTACGGTTAATATTAATCCATCTGCAACATTAAGCAGCAATTTAACGCCTGCTGCAATTTGCAGCGGCACAGTATTTAATTACAATCCTGCCAGTGCCACAGCAGGAACAACGTTTAACTGGAGCAGGGTTGCTATCATTGGCATAAGCAACAGCGCCGGACAGGGAACAAATAATCCCAATGAGATATTAAATAATTCTACCACCAATCCTATTACAGTAAATTATACTTATACGCTTACTGCAAATGGTTGTAATAATAATCAAACTGTATCTGTTTTAGTAAATCCTTCTCCTTCCTTAACCAGCACATTAACGCCATCATCGATTTGCAGTGGTTCTATTTTTAATTATTCGCCATCTTCAACGCTTGCAAATACCAGTTTTGCGTGGACAAGAAATGCGGTGGCCGGTATTAATAACGGGAACAGCACAAGCGGAATAAATAATCCTAATGAACAATTAACTAATTCTACGCTTGTTCCCATCACAGTAAATTATACTTACACATTAATCAATAACACAACATCCTGTGCCAATACACAAGTTATTCCGGTAACTGTAAATCCTGTTCCGAGTGTTACCGATCAAACATTAAATGCATGCAGCGGCAATACTTTTATGTCATCGCCGAACTTTGTTCCGGTTAATACTTTATACACATGGACAACACCTACTGTTACCATCGGTTCGGTAACAGGTAGCAGTGCAGTTGTTGTTGGGCAAACTTTTATCGGACAAGCATTAACCAATACAGGTGCCAGTACGGCTACGATTGTTTATACAGTTACCCCTAATACTAATGGATGTGTGGGCAGTAATTTTTTTGTAACCGTAAATGTTAGCTCCGCAAATTCATCGGCATCTTTAAATAGTAGTTTAACACCTCCTGCAATATGCAGTGGTACTAATTTTAGTTACACGCCAACAAGTACAACTGCCGGTGTAAGTTTTGCATGGAAAAGATTTTTTACCAATGGAATTGGTAATGCGCCTGCGAGTGGTACCGGGAACCCCAATGAATTTCTTTTTAATAATACCTATCAACCGGTAACCACCTATTATGCATATACGTTAACTAATTTAAGCGGTTGTTCGAATACACAACAGGTTGCAGTTTTGGTTAATCCGGGAACTTCGTTAAGCAGTTCTCAGACTCCCACACCTGTTTGCAGTAATACGGTTTTTAATTATTTACCTACCAGCAATACTGCCGGAACATCGTTTAACTGGTCGAGATCTGCAGTTGCCGGAATCAGCAATCCATCTGCAAGCGGTATAAATAATCCTAATGAAACATTAATCAATACAACAACAAATCCTATATTGGTTACTTACAATTATTTTCTAAGTACAACCAATAGCTGTATAAATAATCAGAATGTAACCATTCAGGTTAATCCAACACCTTTACTTATTACTACTTTAAATCCTCCTGCTATTTGCAGCGGAACGACTTTTAATTATAATCCTGTTTCAAATGTTTCGGGATCAACTTTTAACTGGAGTAGGGCCGTTATTCCTGCAATAACAAATGGCGCATCGTCGGGTACAAATAACCCGGCCGAAATTTTAGTTAATAACAGCATTAATCCGGTTGCGGTTACGTATAATTATATTGTTACAGCAAATGGTTGTTCTACCAACCAGATCGTTTCGGTAACAGTAAATCCTACTCCGGTGGTAGGCAATCTTTCTACAACAAGTTGCAGTAATACTGCATTTATCGTAACACCAACCGGCGTTCCTTCAAACACAAATTATACATGGACACAACCTGTTTATAATCCGCCAACTTCCATCACGCAAGGGTCTCCTCAAAATGTGCCGCAAAATAATATCAGCCAAACCATCGTTAATCAAACATTAAATCCTGCCACGGCTGTTTATACGGTTACGCCAACCGCTAATAATTGCAGCGGCGCTTCGTTTACGGTAACGGTAACTTTAAATCCGGTGCCTGCAGTTGGCAATAAATTATTACCGGCCATTTGCAGCGGAACGGCATTTACTTATACGCCAAGCGGTGTACCAACCGGAACTTTATACACCTGGAGCAATCCGTTACAATCGCCATTTAATAGTTTATCGGGTGGAAGTGCACAACCGATCAGTCAGGTTTCTATCAGCCAAACATTAAACAGCACCAATAATATTTCGGATACAGCCACCTATACCGTTACTCCTTCAACCAACGGATGTGCGGGCAATACTTTTACATTAACTGTTCCGGTAAGCCCTGTTCCAAGCATTAGTAATATTACTGATACAATTTGTACAGGAACATCTTTTTCCATATCGCCAACACCGGTTCCGGTAAATACAACTTATACATGGCCAACACCAATTAATTTTCCGTTTGGTGCAGTTGTTGGCGGATCTGCACAAGTAACGCCGGTATCGTTTATATCGCAACGTCTTACCAATACAAGTAATAACCCTGCACAAACAGTTTATAATATCAGTCCCGTTTCTGGTAGCTGTGCCGGCAATCCATTTACAGTAATTGTTACTGTTGGTGTGCCATTGCCTTTTATTAATAATCAGAGCAGCACCATTTGCAGCGGAACAACTTTTAACGCTACTCCTTCTAATGCGGCTGTGGGAACAACTTATACATGGAGCATCCCATCGGTAACTCCGCCAAATTCTGTATCGGGTATCAGTGCAACAACAAGCCCGCAAACCAATGTAAGCCAAACATTAATTAATCTTTTAAATACAAATGCAATTGTTGTTTATACTGTAATTCCTACTTATACCGGTTGTCAGGGAAATATTTTTTCGGCAACAATAAATGTTCTGCCTTCACCAAAGGCAAGCATTACAGGAAAGCCTGCTGTTTGCAGATATCCTTTTGATACATTATCGGTAAGTTTTACAGGCAATGCCCCCTGGAGTTTTTCATACATTATAGACAGTTCGGGAGCACACGCTCAAACAGGTATTTTAACCTCGCCATATATTTGGACAGTACCAAGGATACCTAATCTTCCTTCACGTATTTTTAAAATAACAAATGTAAAAGATCTGGCATGCTTAAATAATACAGATACTTTTTCTTTTGCCCAAAACATTTTACCGTTGCCTGTTGGGAAAATCATTTCGTTACACGGCAATTATCTTTGCAATAATATAAAAGATACTTTATTTGTAAGCGCATCGGCATTTGATACGTTACACTATCAATGGGTCATAAACGGAACCAATATACCGGGTGCCGTTACCGATTCGATCGTAACATCGCAGCCGGGATCGTATAATGCCATTCTTACCAATCAATACGGTTGTGTAGATACGACCGCGCAATCTGTAAACATGATCCTGATATTGAAACCCAATCTTCAGTTTAGTTACAATTCGCGTTGCATTAACCAATTAATTAATTTAAAAAACTTAACAGATACTACCAGTACCGGACCTATTCAATGGTTGTGGAATCTTGGCGACAGTACCACCAGTTCTGCATTTAATGCAACGGTTACTTATCCTAACAGCGGCGACCGCCACATAAGATTATCGGCCATGCAATTAAATTGCCCAAGCAATCCGGTTTCGAAAGACACAACACTCAATATTGAGTTTCCGATAAATGCAGTAAGAATGCCTTCGGTAAGCGCTTACAAAGGAGTTCCTACTCCTATTTCTGCAAGGCAAATCAATGGGTACAGATATCAATGGGTACCAACCTGGGGACTAGATTATCCTGATAGTTCTACCACCAACTTTAATTATCAAAACACAATCGAATACCTTATTCATCTGATTTCCCCGGCAGGTTGCATAACAGCAGATACAATGCTGGTACGTGTTTTCGATAATAACCTGATCGACATTTTTGTGCCTAAATCTTTTACACCAAACAATGATGGCGTGAACGATGTTTTGTATCCGTATTTAGCAGGAATAAAAGAATTCCATTATTTCAGGATTTATAACCGGTATGGCCAGCTGATGTTTCAAACTACTAATCCCGATATGGGATGGGATGGCAATTTCAACGGGCAACATCAGCCAATGTCGGTATATATCTGGATAGCGGAAGGCATTACAAACAACGGTAATCTTTTCCAAAAGAAAGGTGAAACACTTCTGTTACGCTAACAAATTTTATTATGAGCAAATTATTTAAATATTCTTTTTTATTGTTGATGATCTTGGCAAATTGCAAAACAACACTCTTTGCACAGGATCCTGTTTTCTCGCAATTTTATTCTTCGCCTTTAAGTATAAATCCTTCATTGGCCGGAAACGGAAATGCAGACTGGCGTGTTGTTGCAAATCAAAGAAACCAATGGATTGCATCGGGGGTTGATCCACTAACAACAACTTCGGTTTCTTTTGATGGAAAATTATTTAAACAAAAGGGTAATGAAAATAATTATTGGGGAGGCGGGTTATATTTTCTTCAGGATAAAGCCATGGCGGGTGCATATAAATCTTCTTCACTTAATTTGGTAGCAAGTTCGCATGTAAGTCTTGATGAAGATGATATTAATGGTTTGTCAATCGGTATTGGTGCCAATTATTCAACAACTTATATCGATTACAGCCAACTTACTTTTTCTCAGCAATTATCTTCCGGCGGATTTAACAGGCTGCTTCCTACCAACGAAACGTCTCTCAGTAATGTAAAACCATATTTCTCTGTGTTGGCCGGTATTACTTATACGTATTCAACAGAAGCAGCAAGTTTTGATATCGGCGTTTCGGGTTACCGGTTTATTAAAACCAATCGTTCTGCTTTGAATGATCCCACACAACTCGATCCGCCACGCTATAATTTTAATGCCGATTACCTGACTTATTTAAGTGAAAAATTAGTTTTTAATTCCAACCTTCTTTATGTGATGGAAAGTAATTTGCATACGTATATTTTAGGAGTAAACTTTGGAAATATTTTAGACGATAATGAATTGCCTACGGTTTTAAATACAGGCTTATGGTATAAACAAGGCGGCACAATTATTCCGTACTTAGGGCTTTCATATAAAAATATTCAGGGAGGTTTAACGTACGATATTAATATGCCATCATCGAACAATTCGTTGAACTCTTTGCAGTCGTTCGAATTTTCTTTAAGCATTCATTCCTTAAAAAGAAATAAGCGCAATATCCCTTGTCCGTGGAAATAAAAAATCAAATAAAATAATTTTTCAATTAATTTTTAAAAACATATTTTCAGTTCATCAAATATTTTGGAAGGATGATCTGTTTTCCTTTTTCGATGGCCTTTTCGTTTTCGATAATTAAATTATGATGCCGTGCCGGTAACGATTTCTCCAAACCCTGATGCATGTGTTCGGGATCGATCAATGGTTTTAATTTTAAAAATCCTCCAAGAACAATCATATTAAATACTTTGGAAGATTTCATTCTCGAAGATTCGTAAGCAGCATCGATGGTATAAATATCAATATCGGTTCTAACAGGATGGCGTGTAATTCCATTCGGATCATAAATTAATAATCCTCCTTTTTTTATCGAGTCTTCAAATTTATCCATTGATTGCTGATTTAAAATAATAGCCGTGTCAAACTGATTAAGGATAGGAGAACTTATTCTTTCATCACTGATTATAACTGTAACATTTGCAGTGCCACCGCGCATTTCGGGGCCATACGACGGGAACCAGCTTACTTCTTTATCCTGCATCATACCTGCATAAGCAAGGATTTTTCCCATTGATAAAATTCCTTGTCCGCCAAATCCTGCAATGATTATTTCTTCTGTCATTTTATTATTTTTTATTTAGGAACTTTTATATCGCCAAGCGGATAGAACGGAAACATATTTTCTTCCATCCATTTATTCGCTTCTACCGGTGTCATCTTCCATCCCGAATTACAATTAGAAACAATTTCAACAAACGATAATCCTTTATTTAATTTTTGATATTCGATTGCTTTTTGAATTGCCTTTTTTGTTTTACGAACATTGGCTGCGGTATGCACCGATTGGCGTGTAACAAAATAGGTTCCGGGAAGTGCGGCAATTAGTTCGGTAATCTTTAACGGATATCCCATCGTTTCAACATTACGGCCAAAAGGCGAAGTTGCAGTTTTCATTTGAGGTAAAGTTGTGGGTGCCATTTGTCCGCCGGTCATTCCGTAAATTCCGTTATTCACATAAAAGATGGTAATGTTTTCGCCTCTGTTACAGGCATGAACAGTTTCGCCGGTACCAATAGCGGCAAGGTCTCCATCGCCCTGATAAGTGAAAACAAATTTATCTGGCATCAGTCTTTTTATTCCGGTTGCAACAGCAGGTGCTCTTCCATGCGCCGCCTGTTGCATATCGATATTTAAAAATTCGTATGCAAGAACCGAGCAGCCAACAGGTGCAACGCCAATGGTATCGGCCTGCAGATTCATTTCATCAATCACTTCCATGATCATCCGGTGAATAGTACCATGGCCGCATCCCGGGCAATACGAAAGTGCCGCATCTGTCATTAAATGTGTGCGGCTGTAAACCAAATTTTCGGGCCTGCAAATTTCTTCTTTCGTTATGGGTAATGTTTCAAACATATATTTTTGTATTTATAAAATTTTCTTCCAATACATTCAATACTTCAGCAGGTGCAGGCATTATTCCTCCAAGCCTGCCGTAGTGTTCAATCCGCACAGCACCGTTGGCGCCAAGTTTAACATCTTCTATCATTTGCCCGGCACTCATCTCGATAGTTAATATTCCTTCAACCTGCTTTGCCAATCTTGCAACTTCATCATAAGGAAAAGGGAAAAGAGTGATGAGCCGCAATAATCCTATCTTAATTCCTTTTGCTCTTCCTAACTGTACAGACTTTTCGCAAACTCTTGCACTCGATCCGTAAGCAACAAATAAATATTCTGCATCATCGCATTCAAAACTTTCAAACCGCACTTCATTCTCTTCGATCTCCTTAAATTTTTCCTGCAATTTTCTGTTCATGATTTCCTGCTTCACCGGATTAAGATCGAGCGATGTAACAATATTTCTTTCCCTGTCATTTGTTTTTCCTGTTGTTGCCCAAGGATATTTTTTAATGATTTCTTCGTCGGTTAATCTTGGAAGCTGTTCATCCAATTCTACTTTTTCCATCATTTGCCCGATCGCACCATCAGATAAAATCATCACCTGAATGCGATATTTAAAAGCCAGATCAAATCCAAGTTTTGCAAAATCATACATTTCCTGAACCGATGCAGGTGCCAGCACAATCATTTTATAATCGCCATGGCCACCACCTTTCACTGCCTGAAAATAATCTGATTGCGATGGTTGGATTGTTCCTAATCCGGGGCCGCCACGCATAACATTCATCAACAAACAAGGAAGTTCTGTTCCTGCCAAATATGAAAATCCTTCCTGCATTAAACTAATGCCCGGACTTGAAGATGAGGTTACCACTCTTTTTCCGCACCCGGCGCCGCCATAAACCATGTGTATACTGGCAATTTCGCTCTCGGCCTGCAATACAACCATACCGGTTCTTTCTTTTGTTTTTTGAGCCGATAAATATTCCAATACTTCCGATTGCGGCGTGATGGGATAACCAAAATATCCATCGCATCCGGCACGTATAATTCCTTCGGCAAAAGCTTCGTTGCCTTTCATTAATCGTATATCTTTTGTTGCTGACATTTTGAAAATTGTTTAATAATTAATTTAATCTTGCCCGGTAAACTGCGATGGCACCATCGGGGCAAACCAATGCGCAATTGATGCAGCCGGTACAATCGTTGTTAGTACTTTGCGCAAAATGATATCCTTTTCTGTTTAATTTTTTCGACATACCGATTACATTTTCTTTGCACGCCGAAATGCAAACCTGGCAACCTTTACATCGTTCAATATCTACAATTATTTCGCCTTTTACTTTTGCCATTT
>DATAMD010000412.1:0-2376 GCA_036260755.1 Chitinophagaceae bacterium
AGGCCCTGATGGCCGTGAACGTCAGTTACCAAGTATATTTTTCACTTTAAGATAATAAGATATATTTTATATGAAAAAATTACTTCTTTTTTTGCCGCTGATTTGTTTTGTTCTTGTTGCGGAAGCACAGACAAAAAAAACTGTACGTAAAAAACCCGTAACTAGAAACAGAACTGTTGTAAATACAAGAGCTAATCAGCAGCGTATAACAGATAGTTTAAATGCCGCTGCACGAATCTCCGATTCTTTAGCATTGGTTAAAAAAGCCGACAGTATTAAAGTTGCTGCAACAGCTGCCATGGCGGCTGCAGATACAACTCCTAATTTGGGCGTTGATTCGGTAAGCGTTTCTCTTCGCAACGATAACGCTGTTGATAAATCGATCATAAAAGTTCGTGTTCCGCTGGAATATGAATATATCAGAGAAGATAATGCTGTTTACAGGCAAAAGGTTTGGAGAGTGGTTGATACCAAAGAAAAAATGAATTCCCCATTTACTTATAATGGTGATGATGATAACGGCAACCAAAGATTTATTTCTATTTTATTAACTGCCATTAAAAAGGGTGGTGCTAATGGCGGTGTTGATGCATTTAACCCGATTGATGACAGATTTACAACTCCATATACTTATAAGCAAATTGCACAAAGTTTAGTTGGAAAACCAAGACATCAGGAAGTTCCTGATTGGGCAAAAGATCCTGATGGAAGTAAAGGCATTAAAAAAGATTCGGTTATAATTGATGAATTTGATCCCAGTAAGATATCGAAATTCGAATTAAAAGAAGAGGTGGTTTTTAGTAAACAAACCTCAAGAATGTTTGTACGTATTTTAGGAATTGCCCCTTTACTGGATGTTTTTAACGATAATGCCGACGGAACAAGAACTTTCAGATATTCTAAACCTGTGTTTTGGGTTTATTATCCGGATCTCAGAGGAATTTTAAGCAGATATGAAGTTTTTAATCCAAAAAATTCGGGTGCAAGAATGACGTGGGAAGATTTATTCGAAGGCAGAATGTTCAGCAGCTACATTGTTAAAACAACTTTGGATAACCCGCAGAATAAAGATTTACTGCAATTGGCCAAAGACGATCATTTGTTTATGCTCCTGCAGGGCGAAAAAATCAAAGAAAAAATATTTAATTACGAACAGGATCTCTGGCAGTATTAACAGGTGTTCATAAATATATAAAAGATTAAAGGAGAGGCGTTTAGTCTCTCCTTTTTTGTTCAACCTTTTTTGATATAATAAATATGTAAAAAAAAACAATGAAACTTATTGTTTTATTGTTAACTATTCTATACTTTCGTAACGGTTTTTCATAGGATATTGGATTTTAAAAACGGGGCTGGATTTTTATCCTGGCCCTTTTTTTATTTTATGATCTACTGTTTATTTGCATTAAAATAATCCCATATTAATTTTGATTTGGCAATGCCGATAATCTCTGCCAACTCCGTTTGTGTTTTATTTCGGATAGTATTTACCGACTTAAATTTTTTTAATAATTGATCGGCTGTGTTTTTACCAATTCCTTTAATTTCTGCAATCTCGTTTTTGAATGTTCCTTTCGATCTTTTATTTCTATGAAAAGTAATTCCAAAATCGTGCACTTCATCCCGAATCCTTCTCAGCAATTTTAAACTATCACTGTCCCACGGAAGTTTTATAGATTTTGTATCATGTTTAAAAAAAAGTTCTTCTTCATTTTTCGCTAAACCAACCAAAGTCATTTTGCCATTCAGTTTCAACTTGGTAATACTTTCCAGAGCCGCACTTAACTGACCTTTGCCGCCATCTATGATAACAAGCTGAGGCAAAGATTCATTCTCGGTAATAAGCCTTTTATATCGCCTGTAAACAACTTCTTTCATTGTTGCAAAATCATTTATGCCCGTTACCGTTTCTACATTAAAATGACGGTAATCTTTTTTGCTGGGCACACCATTTTTAAAACACACCATTGCCGAAACAGGATAGCTTCCCTGAAAATTTGAATTGTCGAAACATTCAATATGAACAGGCAGTTCGCTTAATTGTAAATATTTTTTTAATTCATGCAACACATCCTTTTTTTCATCCTCGTTTTTTTCTTCAAGATGCAATATTCTTTTTCTTCTGATTTCATCTTTATAATAATTTACATTTTTTAAAGAAAGATCAAGCAGCTTCTTTTTATCGCCGGCTTTGGGAACAGTAATTATTATTTCTTTATCGGGATATTCAATCTTAAACGGAACAATTATTTCCTGCGATAAACTATTGAAAGTTTCTCTTAAATTGATAATGGCAAAGCTTAAAACATCTTCATCAGTTTCTTCTAATTTTGTTTCTAACTGAACAGTATGTGTTTGAACGATTGTTTTCTGTTT
>DATAMD010000438.1:0-3810 GCA_036260755.1 Chitinophagaceae bacterium
AATATGACAATAGCCTCAAGAAATTAACAGCAATGTTTTTGTTGGTTATTTTCATGTTTAGTATAACGCCAAAGAGGGTTTTACACAGCATTTTCGCAAATCACACCGATTCACAAACCGTCAATCTAAATTCATCTGCAAAAAGAGTTGCACAGATATTTAAATCTGGATTTAATTGTCAAATCGATAGTCTGGTTGTTGAATCTTCTTTTCTTCAACCTGTTTCTGACTGTGGTGTTTTACTAAATCGCCACTTCTCAATTTTAAAAATTAAAAAATATGCACCATTTGCTATTTCACCGGCAAATGATATTTCTTTAAGAGGTCCTCCTTTTTCATGCTGATGTATTTGAACACTCTTTTATTTTAAAAATAATTGAGCGCCTTTTTTTTATTTTTTAATACAATCAAATCTCACCATGAAAAATTTTTTACTTGTTTTTTTGATATTTCTTTTAACAATACCTATACCAAATTTGCTTGGAGCTAATCCGATTGGACATTCTCTAACTGAAAAATCTTCCTTATCGGGAAATGTCACCGATAAAAAATCTAATCAACCTTTGGCTGGTGCTACGGTTTATATTCCCGATTTAAAATTGAGCACCGTTTCAGATTCAACCGGTAATTATAAATTTAAAAATCTTCCTTCAGGTACTTTTTTAATTGAAGTAAGATTTGAAGGATATAAAACTATAACAAGGAATATTGTAATCAAAGGTTCCGTTGTTCACGAAAATTTTGCTTTGGAAGAAAGCGCTGCCGAAATAAATGAAGTGGTAGTAACCGGCTCATCCAAGGCATCTCAAATTAAAAGAAATCCTGTGCCGATTGTTTCTGTAGGGCACGAATATTTGGTTACTAATTTAAGTACAAATGTTATTGATGCCATTGCAAGAATTCCAGGTGTTCGTGCAGTAACCACCGGGCCAAATGTTTCCAAACCTTTTATACGTGGTTTAGGGTTCAACAGAATTCTTACTTTATACGATGGCATCCGCCAGGAAGGCCAGCAATGGGGCGATGAACATGGAATTGAAGTTGATCAATATGCCATTAACAGGGTTGAAGTGATAAAAGGCCCGGCCAGCTTAAGTTATGGCTCCGATGCATTAGCAGGCGTTGTTAATTTAATTCCAACACAACCTGCTTCCGAAGGAAAAATGATTGGCGATATTGCTACCGATTATCAAACCAATAATAAAATGTTTGGCGGCTCTGCCATGTTAAGTGCAACAAAGAACGGAGTTGAATGGTTAGCAAGAATATCTCATAAACAAGCTATCAATTATCAAAATAAAATTGACGGAAGAGTATTTGGTACTGCATTTAATGAAACAGATGCCAATGCTTCAATCGGTATTCACCGCAAATGGGGATTTTCGCATCTTGATTTTGTGATGTATGATGATATACAAGAAATTCCTGATGGCAGCAGAGATAGTGCCACATGGAAATTTACGCGGCAAATTACCGAAGCCGATACTGTTCGTCAAATTGTTTCCGATGCTGATTTAAATAGTTATAAGATCGAACACCTGCATCAGCATGTACAACACTACAGGATTTTTTCGGCAAATAATTTTATTTTAAATGATGGCTCAAGATTGCTGGTAAACCTGGGTTTTCAAAGAAGTATTCGAAGGGAATTTAATCATCCGCAAATTCCTTATCAAAATGTACCCGGATTATTTTTACAGCTTAATACAATTAATTACGATATAAAATATTCTTTAAAAGATATTCATGATTGGGGTATCACTTTTGGTTTGAACGGAATGTATCAAAAAAATAATGTAACAGATGGATCGGATTTTGTTATCCCTTCCTATCATCAATTCGATTTAGGTTCGTTTGCAACTGCTAAAAAAACTTTCGGCAAATTCGATATTGCAGGTGGTATCCGCTACGATATTCGAACATTTCATAACGATGGATTATATACAAAACCTGATCCGGTTTCAGGATTTGATAAACCCGTTTATGGTGCAGATACTGTTGGTGCTGCACAAGTTTTCAAAATATTTGATCATACATTCTCGGGAGTTTCTGGAAGTATTGGTGTTACATACAATTTCACAGATAAGTTTTCTGTGAAAGCCAATATTTCAAGGGGTTTCAGGGCGCCGAACATTTCTGAGATTTCTGCAAACGGCATACATCCGGGAACCAATATCTATCAAATAGGGAATGACGATTTTAGGCCCGAGTTTAGTTTGCAGGAAGATATCGGCGCTGTTTATTCATCCAAATTTGCAGTGATTGAATTAAATCTCTTCAACAATTTCATAACAAATTATATCTATAATAAGAAGTTATCAGCAAAAAATGGGCAGGATTCTGTTATTGTTCCGGGAAATATGACGTATAAATTTGAGCAGGCAACTGCAAATTTATACGGCGGTGAATTAAGTGTTGACCTGCATCCGTTTAAGAACATTCATTTCGAAAACAGTTTATCGGTAGTGTATGCTTTAAATAAAGGCGAAAATCATCACAATTATAATGTTCCCGATTCGGAAAAATATTTACCTCAAATTCCGCCGGTACACGGTATTTCTGAATTAAGATTTGATTTTGATTGTAAAACATTAAACATAAAGCATGGCTTTGTAAAAATGCAGTTAGAATATTATGCTGCTCAAAACAGAGTTTATTTCGAGGATGGAACAGAAACCCCCACACCGGGGTATACTTTTTTTAATGCCGGTGTTGGCGGCAATTTTGTAAACAAGCAAAACAAAACAATTTGCAGTGTTTATTTAATGGCAAATAATTTATTTGATGTTACTTACTGGGATCATTTAAGCCGACTGAAATATTTTTACGGAAACTATCAAAACCCAAGTGCCACCGATAATCCACGCGAACACGGTATTTACGGAATGGGGAGAAATATTTCTTTTAAAATTGATTTTCCACTGAACTTTTCTTTGAAATGATGAACAGATTAAGAAAGCTATCTCTTGATAAAAAGATGGCTTTCTTAATTATTTTGTATTATCCCGAAAAAGTACCGTATGCCCAAAAACGAAAACTTTTATGAGACTGTATTTATAGTTATATTAGTAATACTCATCATAGTATCTGCTATCTTACTTTATTTTGTTAATAAAATTAATAAAGATGAATAATAACAAAATTGCTTTGAAAAAGGAACTTTGAACCGAGCGTGGCAACAGGCGATGCCATGAAAAACGAAAGCCCGTAAACAAATTTTTTTTGAAAAGTATAAATTTGAGTAACAAAACAATTTGTTTTGTTGCTGTTTTTTATAACGACTTTTGTAAAATAAATTTTTGTTATGGATATTTCAATTAACACACCGGCATTGTTGTTTCCTGCCATCAGTTTGGTAATGCTGGCATATACCAATCGGTTTTTGGCATTATCGAACAGGGTAAGAAGTTTACACGAAAAATATCAGAGTCAGGAACAGAAACATTTAATTCACGGGCAGATAAAAAACCTGCGGTATCGTTTAAAGCTCATCAAAAACATGCAGGCATTGGGCGTTGTTACTTTTTTATTGTGTATTCTTTGCATGTATTTAATTTATGTTGAAGCCATGGGTTGGGCACATATAGTTTTCGCATTAAGCCTTTTATGTTTTACCATTTCACTTTTGTTATCATTTCTCGAAATTCAACTCAGCACAAAAGCATTGGAATTAGAATTAAGTGATATTGAAGGATTAGAAGACCCTTCGGTGATAGAATATATTAAAAAGAAATTCGAAAGAGATTAATTTAATATTGAATGATAGATGATCATGTGAACATC
The DNA here is from genome assembly GCA_036260755.1 of Chitinophagaceae bacterium. GTDB lineage: Bacteria > Bacteroidota > Bacteroidia > Chitinophagales > Chitinophagaceae > CAIQDX01. Next base: position 3,784 of record DATAMD010000438.1, read on the forward strand.
ATCAATCATTATAAATACACAGTACAG
>DATAMD010000450.1:0-2148 GCA_036260755.1 Chitinophagaceae bacterium
GTGTGTTTAATTCGGCTTATTACGAACACACATTCTTAGCCCGTTCAATGGGAATTGATCTGGTGGAAGGAAGAGACCTTGTTGTTGATAATCATAAAGTGTTTATGAAAACAACAAATGGTTTACAACAAGTGCATGTTATTTACAGAAGAGTGGATGATGATTTCTTAGATCCATTGGTATTTAAACCCGATAGTGCATTGGGTGTTCCCGGACTTGTTGGTGCTTATCGCAAAGGAAATGTTGCCATCGTTAATGCAATGGGCAATGGTGTTGCCGATGATAAGGCTGTGTACAATTATGTTCCTGCCATGATAAAATATTATTTAAACGAAGAACCTGTTTTGCCAAATGTTCCAACGTATGAAATGAGTGATAAAGAAGCAAGAAAATATGTGTTCGACAATATTCATAAAATGGTTATTAAACGCACCAATCAATCGGGTGGTTACGGCATGTTGATGGGCAGCAATACAACCGATAAAGAAGTAGAAGAATTTAAAATTGCAGTGGAAGAAGATCCGAGAAGCTTTATTGCACAACCAATAATTAAATTATCAACAGTGCCATGTTTTCTGGATGGAAAATTTGTTGCACGTCATGTTGATTTGCGCCCGTATGCATTGTGCGGTCCCGATGGTGTAAAAATTGTTCCCGGCGGATTAACAAGAGTAGCTTTGAAAGAAGGATCGCTGGTTGTTAATTCATCGCAGGGTGGTGGAAGTAAGGATACGTGGGTAATTGATTAGGTAACGAACAGTGGTAAAATAATTGAACTGTTGTTGCGTCGCACTCTTCAAGGTTCAGATCAATATTGAACAGAACGTACAAGTGTGCGACGCAACGAAGATGCCATGAAAAACGAAAGTTGATAACAAAAAAATAAATGATTCGATGTTAAGTAGAACTGCCGATTCGATGTTTTGGTTAAGTCGTTATATGGAACGCAGCGATGGATTATTGCGTGGCATTAAAACGAATTATATTTTATTATTAGACAAAGGTGTGAATGAACATTTGTCGTGGAGACCCATGTTAGAAATATTTACTTCTGCAGGCGAAAAAGAAATTGCATTACTGGAACTCAATACCGATGCGGCTTTATATAAATTAATTTCGGACAAAGAAAATTTTAACGCACTAAAAATATTAATTACAAGAGCCAGAGAAAATGCAAGAGGTATGCAGGATCATATTACCAAAGAAGTATGGGAACAGGTAAATCAAATGTATCATCTTATCAATCAGTCAAAACTTGATTCGCAATTAAAAAGTTTTGAAGCCATTAAAACAATCGACTTATTAACCAACGAATGTATTTTATACAGCGGCGTTACCGACACCACTATGCCCCGGGGAATGGGATGGAGTTTTATGAGTTTGGGTAAACACATCGAGCGTTGTTTATTGACAATTGAAATGGCCGATAAATATTTTAGTTTAATCGATTACAATATCGAAGAAGAGAAAGATATTTTGCAATGGCGGCCCATGTTACTTTCTTTATCGGGTTACGAACTGCATTTAAAAACATACAGAAGCAGCGAGTATAATTTGAATGCTTTGCATCAGGTTTTATTTAATGAAAAATTTTCACGCAGTGTTTTATATACTTTAAAAAGAGTGGAAAAATATTTTGAAGATGTTACGAAAGACCATCACAGCAAGGAAATAGAAGTCCTTACAAAATGTTTGGGGCGGTTAGTAAGTAAATTACAGTACACCGATTTTGATTCAATCAATCAGCTTACTTTGCAGAAATTCCTGAGTGAAACAAGAAAAGAATTAAACGAGTTTGGCAGCCTATTAGCAAAGAGTTTCTTTTCTTATTCATAACATTATTATTATGCCCATTTTTAAAATACATCACATTACAAAATACGAGTACGACAGGCCGGTTAAAGAAAGTACCAATGAAATAAAAATATTCCCTTATCAGGGTATTGAACAGGAAGTATTGCAGCATCAATTGGATATTACCGAACAGCCCGAAATATTTCAATACACCGATTATTGGGGCAACAAAATTGGTTTATTTAATGTTTTGCCGCCACATAAAATATTGGTGATAGAAAGCAAATTAATTATCCGCACCACTCTTTCGGATTCGCTGAACATTAACTTTATTTCGGGATTTGATGAATTAAA
>DATAMD010000451.1:0-1620 GCA_036260755.1 Chitinophagaceae bacterium
ACTCGGCATTCGCCTCGTTCGTTATTGTCGTAGCAAGCCCTCCCTTACAACAGGCTGGAAAAAACAAGGTTTTTACAAACAAAAATTTTTGACTGTGGAATAAAAAGCGAAGCGGTTTATGCCGCAAAAGCAAAAAGCAGCGCGGATTTTTTTTGTAAAACCGGGGCAACCGAAGCCTGCGAAGGGCAGACCTTGTTTTTGAACAGACGGATGAAGGATCTTCGCGAAAGACTAAAATGAAGGAGTGGATTCTGTAAAGACCGGCTCTTAAAAATTGTTATTTTTTATAGTTGCAACAATGAATAAAAAAATTACAGATATGATCTCATGAAATTCGCTAATGAATTGAGGTTGTTATTTTAACAAGAGAAAGAAAGCATGCAGGGTCGTAAATGCAATGTAAGTACCATCATACAAACTGAGGCGGAAGAATGAATGGGGCAATTAGCAAAACCCTCTTTTATATTAATGAAATGTGTCAGAATTACCTGTTGTAAGTACGTAAAACATTTTGAAATAACTTGCGTGAACCTGACCGTAAAATATTAATTGATAAACACAGAACTATGAACAAAAAATTGATCCCTGCCAAACTTTGCTATTCGCATATTGGCGGGAGGCTTGGTGGATTATTGACAAAGCATTATATTAACAAGGGCTGGATTAAACAAGTTGAAAACAATGAGAGATTATATTATGTTACCCCGAAAGGGAAAAAAGCATTTACAGAAATGGGGATTGATTTATCATTGATACCGGAGGAGACCATAGAATTATAAAAACATTTTACGATTGTTGGCTTATTTTATATTTTACCAAAGCTAATAACCAAACAGAAAATAACAAAAAAACTGTTGAATCAGTGGACTGTCGAAATCCACAGGCAACAACGGTTGCGCATTTACGTTCTACTGTACTTGCCTACAACGCAGGCAGGTTTAAAATTATGTTGCTGAATAAATTTTTGTTCATTAAAGAAAACTAAAGTTGAATTGTATTAAAGTCTGCAAACATGAGGCGGTGGCTTTGATATAGGCTTGCGAAAGTATATTTCTACAGAGTACTTTTGGGGTCATAGGAGTCTCTAAAAATTCTTCCGATCCAGCAAAGAATTTTTACCTCAAACATAAGTTTCAGACCTTTAATTATAGCTACCATTGTTTTGATCAATTTTTTAACCCTTTACTTACTCCCAAACATTTACTATTCCTATCTGAATAGCATAAATTATTAAGCCAATTCGGGTATTTATATTCAGTTTTTCGCAAAGCCTGTCTCGATGATCATGAACTGTCCTTATACCAATATTCATAATTTCAGCAATTTCTTTATACGTATAATCTTGACAGCACAATTTTAAAATCTGCTTCTGTTGTTCGGATAAAATAAAATCATTTTGTATTTCATTTTGATTTTTTATCGAAGTATCAGGATTTGAAATAATTCCGGATTCAATATAAAATTGATTATTATAAACCAACGAAATCGCATTAACCAATTCTTCTGCTTCAATGTTTTTTGTAACAAATCCCTTTACTCCATATTTAAGTAATTCAAGAACTAAATGTTTGTGGTGATATAGAGAAATAATGATAATTTTAATAGAAGCATACTCTGGTA
>DATAMD010000453.1:0-1605 GCA_036260755.1 Chitinophagaceae bacterium
AAGAAATTGTAAACGAGTTTGGTGATGGCGATGATAACGGTGATGATATATTTTTTTCATCAGAAATTAATTTAATAAGTTGCCTGATATATTCAATTGATTGTGTGATTTCTTTTTTTCTGATGCGTGTTCTTGCATAAACATCACCGTGTGTTTTTATTAAAGGCTGATGTTGTAAATCGATATATAAATCGTGTGGATGCGAAGAACGAATATCTCTTTTTATGGTACACATTCTGGCCGAAAGCCCAACAGTACCAAGCATTACAGCCTGATCCTTCGAAATAACGCCGGTTTTTTCAAACCTTGCCAATGCACTTGGCAAACTGAATAATTCTGCGGATATTTCTTCAAAATCTTTTTCATACTCATTTAATAAATCCGTTAACTCATCGGCTAATTGCTGCGTAAAAGGAAAATTATTTTTTCCAGCACGAATTAATCCTTTTGCCAAACGGTTACCGCACCATTTCTGAAAAAAATTAATAACAGGCGTTCTTAATCTTCCAAATACAGCGCTGCCTAATTGATACGCAACATCGGTGCAGATGGCGCTCAGATCGGCTGTGTGAATAGCTATGCGTTCTAATTCCAAAGCTATGGTTCGCGCCAGCATTAAATTTTTATCGGGATGATAATTGCATAAACTTTCCCAAAGATTTACAAAAGCGGTTGTATGTGCGGCAACAGAATCGCCGGCAATATTTTCGGCCAAAGTAATTCGCTGCAATAATTTTTTCTTCTCAATAAATAATTTTTCGATACCGCGATGCTGATATCCTAATTGTATTTCGAGATGAAGTATTTGTTCGCCGTTGCAGATAAAACGAAAATGCCCGGGTTCAATAACACCGGCATGAATAGGGCCAACACCAACTTCATGCAACTCTTCGCTTTCGATTTTAAAAAACGGATAATTGGCGATAGTTGAATTTTTATTGTATCTGTCGAAAGAAAAGCGAACAGGTTTAAGCCAGGGATGATCGGAATATTTTATCCCGAAATTTTCGTGAATCTCTCTTTCAAATTTTTCGAAAACAAGATTATGTTTTGTAAAAGAACGCAATGGTTGTTTTGCATCCACAACGGCCGATGAAATGTTTATGGTATGCAGTTCATCATTGGCTATGCAACAGATGAGTTTGATCTTATCTGCCTGCGGAACACCGAAAAAATTCACGCAATGATTAGCCGAACCTTTTATCAGGGTAAAAACATTTTGTTCGAAAAATGCAGAATAATCCAACTCGGGTATTGCCGAGATGGCAATGGTTTGATTATTTTTAACGCTTATATAATTCATATTAATGCGGTAAGTTTTTTATTGCTTCCTGAATCAGTGATACAAATTCCTGCGGCGGATTTAATCCCAGATAAACCACCAATCCCAACAAAATAAATTGTGATATAGATTCGGCCGGGTTTATTTTTTCAACATCAACTTCATTAAAATCAACTGCCGGAGAAAATAATAATTTAAAAATATTTTTTCCGAATGCCCAGATAATCATCGTCAGCAAAAGCATCACAATAATTAATACCCACAAATAATTTGATTCGAATAAAGAACGGAAAATTAAAAATTCACTAATAAATAAACCCGAT
>DATAMD010000457.1:0-5047 GCA_036260755.1 Chitinophagaceae bacterium
TGGATGGAAATGAAGCAGCTGCCTATGTTGCATACAAAACAAGTGAAGTTTGCGCTATTTATCCTATTACGCCATCTTCTGCAATGAGTGAGTGGACTGATGAGTGGAGTGCCAAAGAAATAAAAAATATTTTTGGCCAGATACCCAAGATAATGGAGATGCAAAGCGAAGCCGGTGCTGCAGGTGCCATACATGGTGCCTTGCAAGGTGGTGCCATGGCTTCTACTTTTACTTCTTCGCAGGGTTTGTTGCTGATGATTCCGAACATGTATAAAATTGCCGGCGAATTAACACCTGTTGTTTTTCATATTGCTGCAAGAACAATAGCAACACATGCGCTATCAATTTTCGGCGACCATAGCGATGTGATGGCAGTTCGTGGTACAGGCTTCTCTATGTTATTTGGCAATAATGCACAGGAGGCAATGGATATGGCTTTAATTGCTCAGGCAGCTACATTAAAATCAAGAGTTCCTTTCTTAAATATTTTCGATGGATTCAGAACTTCGCACGAATTATCTCAGGTAAATGTTATCCCCGATAATGTGATTTCTGAAATGGTTGATATGGATGAAGTAAATGCGCATAGAGCAAGAGGGTTATCGCCTAATAATCCAATCATTCGAGGTACTGCGCAAAACCCCGATGTGTTTTTCCAAAACCGTGAAGCTGCCAATACTTACTATGAAAAAGTTCCCGGCATTGTTGAAGAAATGATGGACAAGTTTGCCGCATTAACAGGAAGAAAATATAAGTTATTTGATTATTACGGACACGATCATCCCGACCGCGTTATTATTATCATGGGTTCTGGCGCAGGCGCTGTTCAGGAAACAGTTGATTATTTGAATTCTGAAGGTAAACGTGTGGGAATGTTAAATGTTCGTTTGTACCGCCCTTTCTCGATCGAGCATTTTATAAAAGCATTGCCGAAATCTGTTGTAAACATTGCAGTGCTGGATCGTTGTAAAGAACCAAGTGCAATGGCAGAGCCTTTATACATGGATATTGTAAATGCATTGAACGAATCTCAGGAAAATCATCATGCACATGTAATTGGCGGACGTTATGGTTTATCATCAAAAGAGTTTACACCGGCAATGGCAAAGGCTGTGTTTAAAGAATTAAAACAAAAACATCCTAAACATCATTTTACCGTTGGTATTGATGATGATGTTACCCATTTAAGTTTATTCTACGATAAAGCATTTAACCTCGATTCTCAACATAAGTTCCGCGGGTTATTTTTTGGATTAGGTGCCGATGGAACAGTTAGTGCAAATAAAAATTCGATTAAAATTATTGGCGATAAAACCAATAATTATGTACAGGGATATTTTGTTTACGATTCAAAAAAATCCGGTTCGTTAACTGCATCGCATTTACGTTTCGGCGAAAATCCTATCCGCTCTACTTATCTGGTTCAATCAGCAAACTTTATTGCCTGCCATCATTTTAATTATCTGATGAAATACGATATTTTAAAAGATGCCGAATATGGTGCAACATTCTTATTAAATGCACCTTACGAAAAAGATAAAGTTTGGGAAATGCTTCCAAAAAAAGTTCAGGAAGAAATAAAAGAAAAACACTTAAAGTTTTATGCCATCAATGCTTACACCGTTGCCAAAGAAGCAGGTATGGGCAACCGCATCAATACCATTTTGCAAACATGTTTCTTTGCCATCAGCAATGTATTGCCTAGAGAAGAAGCTATAGCAAAAATTAAAGAAGCTATTTACGAAACTTACTGGAAAAAAGGAGAGGCTGTTGTTCAAAAAAATTATGAAGCTGTAGATAAAACTTTAGCTAACTTATATCAAATAGAGTATAAGAATTTAAAAGTTGGTGATATTGCTTTGGATGCTGTTGTTCCAAATAATTCTCCCGATTTTGTAAAAGATGTTTTAGCAAAAATTATTGCAGGCGAAGGCGATGATCTTCCTGTAAGCGCATTGCCTGTTGACGGGCAATTTCCATCAGGCACTACAAAATTCGAAAAGAGAAATATTGCAGATGCAGTACCGGTTTGGGATGCAGACCTTTGTACACAATGCGGAAAATGTTTCTTGATTTGCCCGCATGCTGCTATCCGTCCAAAAATTTATGATAAAGATTTATTACTTGGCGCACCGGCTTCATTTAAACATGTTGACCCGATTGGTAAAGAATGGGATAAAACAAAAGAAGCATATACTCTGCAGGTTTCTACCGAAGATTGTACAGGTTGTAATATGTGTGTTGAATTTTGCCCGATGACAAGCAAAACAGATCCCGGCCATAAGGCAATTAATATGTTCGATAAAACAGCAATTCAGGAAAATGAAAAAGTTAACTGGGATTTCTTCTTATCATTACCTGAAGTTGATCGAACAAAAATTAATCGCAATACTGTAAAAGGATCTCAATTCTTTCAGCCATTATTCGAATTCTCGGGTGCATGTGCCGGTTGCGGAGAAACGCCATATTTAAAATTAATCACTCAATTATTTGGTGAAAGAATGATTGTTGCAAATGCAACAGGATGTTCATCAATCTTTGGAGGCAATTTGCCAACAACACCATGGACAAAAAATAAAGAAGGCGTTGGACCGGCCTGGGCAAATTCGTTATTCGAAGATAATGCCGAATTTGGTTTGGGGATTAAATTAGCCAACGAACAAAAGAAACTTTCGGCCATTTCTTTATTGAATGAAATGCGGCATGTTGTTGGTGATGAATTAGTAGATACAATTATTAATACTCCCGAAAATACAGAAGCAGAAGTTCATACTAAACACGAATTAATTAAAGAATTAAAACATCGTTTACGCGGACAAAGATCTGTTGCCGCACTTAATTTATTTCACTTAGCCGATTTCCTTGCAGAAAAATCTGTATGGATTATTGGTGGTGATGGCTGGGCTTATGATATTGGTTATGGCGGATTGGATCATGTTTTATCAACCGGCGAAAATATAAATATTATGGTATTGGATACAGAAGTATATTCTAATACCGGCGGACAAAAATCGAAATCAACACCAATCGGTTCAAGCGCTAAATTTTCTGTGAACGGAAAAACAACAGGTAAAAAAGATTTAGCATTGCAGGCTATCGCACACGGTACGGCTTATGTTGCTCAAATTGCAATGGGTGGAAACGATGCACATACCGTTAGAACAATTTTGGAAGCAGAGGCATTTCCCGGCCCATCATTAATTATTGCATACAGCCATTGTATTGCTCACGGAATTGATATGGCCCGCGGTGCCGAAGAACAGGATATTGCAGTTAAATCAGGTTACTGGCCTCTGTTCCATTATAATCCGCTGAAAGAAAAAGGACAACGTTTTGTAATTGATTCAAAAGAACCAAGCATACCAATAAGCGATTTCATGTATCACGAAAACAGGTTTAATTTAATTAAAGCTAAGAACCCTGAACTGGCAGAAAACTTTTTGCATCAGGCAGAAGCAGGGCGACAAGCTAAATGGGATCGCTTGGTAACATTAAAAGGCCTCTAGTGATTGCGTATATAAATTGTAAAAGGAATCCCGAAACGGATTCCTTTTTTATATAAATTTTATTTTGTACACGAGGCATCGGTCTGTTAATAAAAAGGTTCTTATAAATATAGATTTCAGTTGAAATTTATTTGATTTTATAAAATGCTGTTACAAAAATTTTATAAAACCAAACAACAACTAAACTTCATCTTTTAAATGAAAAACCAAAAAAGGAACTTCGAGAGGGGTTCCTTTTTATTTTATAAGATTAATTTTTTTTTCGATCAGATATTTCTTTCGTAATAAGGTATCTCATCGTGCGATACAGATTCTTTCTGATACCAATAGGCCTGCGTAACAATATGCCCGTCGAGCGAATGAAGCATTCTGCTAAATACAGCATTGATGGCATTAAAACTGAAATCGGTTACACCAACGATAAATTTTTCGGGGGCAGGCGGTGGTGGTGGCGGGGCAACTTCACCTTCGGCCAAAGGCTTTGCAGGAGCAGCTTTTGGAGGAGGCGCCACGGCAACAATTACTTGGTATTTATTAAACTCCAATAATGTTTTTAAAAACTCTGCTCTTTCCAGCGAGATATTTTTTTCAACGATGGCACATCTAACACCATTTAATTCTTCTACCGTATGATTTTGATTGATTGCCATAAAAAGTTATAAGTTATTAGTATTAAGTTTTAAGTTAGAAGCCACTGCTTAATGAGAAAATATATTCGTAAATAAAACTGAACAATCCCGTTAACACAACACCGGCCACACAAATTATCATTGCAAGTTTTGGTAAAAACGGAATAGATAATTTTTCGATCGGTGTTTCATTGGCATCCATAAAAATTGCTTTCACCACTCTTAAATAATAATAAAAAGAAATAATTAAATTCAATGCTGCAATGATGATCCAAATAATTAACCCTTTGCTTCCGGCAATACCTGTTCCTGCCATCAACAAAAAATATTTACCAAAAAATCCTGCTGTTGGCGGAACGCCTGCTAATGAAAATAATGCGATGGTTATCACCCAGCTTAAAAAAGGATTTGTTTTATACAATGCTTTATAATCGTCAATTGTTTCTTTACCTGTTACTGCACTTATAAAAGAGATAACACCAAATGCTGCGAGGTTAGAAAAAACATAAATCAAAATAAAATAAATAACCGAAGCGGTTCCTGCCTGCGAGCTTCCCGATACACCAATTAAAATAAAACCAACCTGTGCAATGGATGAAAATGCAAGAAAGCGTTTTAAATTATTTTGACGGATGGCAAATAAATTTCCAACAATAATTGTGAGTACCGAAAGCACGAACAACATATCATACCAGGTTGTTGCCAATGGTTTAAATGCGCTGTATAAAACAGAAACAAATACAAATAACACAGCACCTTTTGAAATTACGGAGAGATAAGATGTAACTGCAACAGGCGAACCTTCGTACACATCGGCTGTCCATAAATGAAACGGAACAACTGATATTTTAAATGCAAATCCTGCGAATAATAATATGAATGCAAATATCTGAATTGGCGTGCCGGTAAGAG
>DATAMD010000460.1:0-26145 GCA_036260755.1 Chitinophagaceae bacterium
CGAAACTGCACGTGGTATTATTGATAAATTATTTTTCTCTGATAAACGTTACGATTTAGGCGAAGTTGGCCGTTATAAAATTAACCGCAAACTTGGTTTGGATTATCCTTTGCAGAAAAAAGTTAAATGCTTCATATCAACTTTACCGGCTTCAACTTTACGGTATGGTGTTTCTATGAAACCCATATCGTTGATAGAAGCATGCACACATAAAGTAGAGATCAAACCAATGTTTGGTCCTTCTGGTGTTTCGATGGTACACAAACGGCCGTAGTGTGAATAGTGTACGTCACGAACTTCGAAGCCTGCTCTTTCTCTGCTTAAACCTCCGGGCCCTAATGCCGAAATACGGCGTTTGTGTGTGATTTCGGAAAGCGGATTTGTTTGATCTAAGAATTGAGATAATTGCGATGTACCAAAGAATGAATTAATAACTGATGATAATGTTCTGGCATTGATCAAATCAACCGGAGTAAATACTTCATTATCGCGAACATTCATTCTTTCACGGATGGTACGGGCCATACGTGCTAAACCAACACCAAACTGAGCATACAATTGTTCGCCTACAGTTCTTACACGACGGTTGCTCAAATGATCGATATCATCAATTTCTGCCTTTCCGTTTGTTAAACGAACTAAGTATTTGATGATCTCGATGATATCCTGTTTGGTTAAAACTTTTTTCTGCAAAGGATAATCCAAACCAAGTTTGCGGTTAATTTTATAACGGCCAACTTCGCCTAAATCGTAACGTTTATCAGAGAAAAATAATTTATCAATAATACCACGTGCAGTTTCGTTATCTGGGGCATCGGCACCACGCAATTGGCGGTAAATATGTTGCACCGCTTCCAACTCACTGTTCGAAGTATCTTTATTTAATGTGTTATAAATAATTGCGTAATCGCCGCCAACATCTTCTTTTTGGATGAATACGCTCTTAACATCCATTTCAATAATTGTGTCAATAGCCGCTTCATCTAAAACAGAATCACGTTCCAATACAATTTCATTACGTTCGATGCTTACAACTTCGCCTGTATCTTCATCAACAAAATCTTCTACCCATGTACGCAATACACGTGCAGCTAATTTTTTTCCAATATGATTTTTTAATAATTTTTTATCTGTCTTTACTTCATCGGCCATACCGAATAATTCCAGAATATCTTTATCAGTTTCAAAACCGATTGAACGCAATAAAGTAGTTACAGGGAATTTTTTCTTACGGTCGATGTAGGCATACATCACATTATTAATGTCGGTAGCAAACTCCATCCATGCGCCTTTAAAAGGAATCACACGGGCAGAATAAATTTTTGTACCGTTCGGATGTGTTGATTGACCGAAGAATACTCCCGGAGAACGGTGTAACTGAGATACAACAACACGCTCGGCGCCATTAACAACGAAAGTACCGCGTGGCGTCATGTACGGAATATTTCCTAAAAATACATCCTGTACAATGGTTTGAAAATCCACGTGTTCTTCATCGTTACAACTTAAACGAAGTTTGGCTTTCAACGGAACCGCGTAAGTTAATCCGCGTTCCATACATTCTTCAATTGAATAGCGTGGAGGATCGATAAAATAATCCAGAAACTCCAACACGAATATATTACGTGTATCTGTTATAGGAAAATTATCCTTAAACACACGGAATAATCCTTCATTGTTACGCTTATCCGGCGTAGTTTCTAATTGAAAGAATTCTCTGAAAGATTGTAACTGAATGTCGAGCAGGTCAGGAGTTTCAGCCAAGTGTTTTGTCTTACCAAAGCTTACCCTGTTGTTCAATGTTGTTGTTGACATAGTATTTTTAAAACCGGTTTTAGCTAAATAATGAAGAGAATTTTTTATTCTCGATGCCTGAAAAAAGATAAGTCGGAATATAATAACCCAATTTCCGAACTATCCGCTGCTAATTAGCCCTAAATTAAAAGGACTGCAAAAGTACGGAAAGCGGTGAAATGGCAAAATCAAATTTTGACAGCCGTTTTATCTTATTAACACTTACCTACCAATCACAAAACAAAATAAAGCCCCGCGAAAAACGCAGGGCTTATAATATTAAGAAGTAGCCTGATTATTTTACTTCAACATCAGCACCGGCTTCTTTAAGCTTAGCAGCTAAATCTTCTGCTTCTGCCTTAGAAATACCTTCTTTAACTGCTTTTGGAGCGCCATCAACTAAATCTTTAGCTTCTTTCAAGCCAAGGCCGGTTAATTCTTTAACTATTTTAACAACAGTTAATTTACTTGCACCACCACTTTTTAAGATCACATCAAAAGATGATTTTTCTTCAGCAGCAGCGGCACCACCGGCGTCGCCACCTGCAGCAACTACAACTGCAGCAGCAGCTGGTTCAATACCGTATTGAGTTTTCAATACATCAGCTAATTCTTGTACTTCTTTTACTGTTAAGCCAACTAATTGTTCGGCTAATGTTTTTACGTCTGCCATATTATTTAAATTTTTTCCGCCTTCATTGCAATTGCTCCGGCGGAGGTTTTAAAAAAATTTGCCTTTATTATCCCTCAGGCCTGGGAGTTTTATTTAAGGTAATTAAATACTTAAATTATTCAGCAACTGCAATATCTGCTTGCTTTTCGTGATGGTGCAACAATGCAGCCAATACACGTTTTGCAGGAGATTGCAATAAACCGATCACTTCTCCAATCAATTCATTTTTGGTCTTAATTTGCGTAAGTGCTTTCAACTGATTATCGCCGCTGTAAACTTCGCCATTGATGAAAGCTGCTTTTAAAACAGGTTTTTCGCCATTGCTTGATTTACGGAAAGATGAAATAATTAAAGCCGGTTCTTTTGGATTTCCAGAAAATAATAATGCAGTTACATTATGAAGAGATTCATAAACACCCGAATACTTTTCACCATCCAAAGATTCCAGAGCTTTTTTAATTAAAGTGTTTTTAGCCACTTTCATCTCTACCTGTTTATCAAAACAAGCACGGCGTAATTTGCCAACTTGTTCCACAGTTAAAGACTCTGTGTCTGTAATGTAGAAATTATTGTATTGTGAGAATTTCTCTTTGAGAACTTCGATCACTTCGTTTTTTTGTTCTTTAGTCATAACTAAATTTTTATGAAACCCGGGTCATCTTCCGAAAAAATCGGAATCACCAGGATTTAGTTTGATATTAATTTTGTGTCTAATGCAATACCTGGGCTCATGCTGCTTGCCATGCTAACTGCTTTTAAATAAATTCCTTTTGCAGTAGATGGTTTTAATTTAAGAATAGCATTCAGTAATTCGTGGCTGTTTTCTGCAATTTTATCGGCAGCAAAAGATACTCTGCCAATTGATGCATGAACAATACCAGCTTTATCAACTTTAAATGCAATCTTACCGCCTTTCACTTCATTAACGGCAGCAGCAACATCATTGGTTACTGTTCCTGTTTTAGGATTCGGCATTAAATTACGAGGTCCTAAAACTTTACCCAATTTACCAATCTTAGGCATTACCGAAGGAGTAGCAATAATCACATCTATATCAACCCAACCGCCTTCTATTTTTGTAATAAATTCGTCCAATCCAACAAAATCGGCTCCTGCTTCTTTTGCAGCAGCTTCTTTATCGGGTGTACATAAAACCAATACTTTTTTTGTTTTACCTGTACCATGCGGCAGGCTTACTGTACCGCGAACTTGCTGATCGGCTTTTTTAGGATCAACGCCTAAACGAATATGCAAATCAACAGAACTGTCGAATTTTGTACAGTTAATTTCTTTTACTAATTGTGAAGCTTCTTTCAGGGAATAATTTTTATTTTTATCCACCTTAGCTTCGGCTGCTTTTCTTTTTTTAGTCAATGACATTTTTAAAAAGTTTTACGGGTGAATAAATTAATTTTCCCAAGGGGCTTTACCGTCAACAGTTAATCCCATACTGCGTGCAGTACCGGCAACCATTTTCATTGCGCTTTCAATTGTAAAGCAATTTAAATCGGGCATCTTGTCTTTAGCAATTGCTTCAACCTGAGGCCATGTTACTTTGCCAACTTTAGCACGATTACTTTCTTTTGAACCTTTTTGAATTTTTGCTGCTTCCATTAATTGAATTGCAGCCGGTGCAGTTTTAATAACGAAGTCGAAAGACTTGTCGGAATAAACAGTGATTAAAACGGGAACAACTTTTCCCATTTTATCCTGAGTTCTTGCATTGAATTGTTTGCAGAACTCCATAATGTTCACACCCTTTGAACCGAGTGCGGGGCCTACCGGAGGTGCAGGATTGGCTTGACCGCCTTTTACCTGCAGCTTCACAAAGCCGGAGATTTCTTTTGCCATTGTTTACGATTTAATTGGTGATAGCGTCCCGATACCTATCGGGACTCCCAAGATCAATCATTCTTTTTTCTAAAGAACTTTTTGGGAGGGCGAAGGTAAGGGTTTGATTGGAAACAGCAAAAGGTTATAAAGAAAAAATCCCGCTTTCAGCGGGATTTGAAATAAATTTTATAAAAACTAACCCATTTTTTCTACCTGCATATAACTTAATTCAACAGGCGTAGAGCGTCCGAATATTTTTACGGTTACTTTTAATTTTTTCTTTTCATCATTTACTTCTTCAATTACTCCATTGAAATCATTAAAAGGCCCTTCAATAATTTTGATGGTTTCACCAACAATAAACGGCTCGCTGATAGTAACGCCCTGATCATTCATCTCATCAACTTTACCCAACATCTTATTCACTTCGCTTTTGCGCAATGAAATAATATTTCCTTTTGAACCTTTGCCATCGGTAAGGAAATGCATAACATTACTGATGTTGCTGATGTGCTGCACCATGTCATCATTTAATTTCCCGTCCAACACTTCCATCATCACATAGCCCGGAAAATAATTTTTTTCGCGCATTACCTTTTTACCGTTCTGCACTTTATATACCTTCTCCATCGGAAGAAATACCTGCTTAATTACCTCTGTCCATCCGCTGCGTTGAATATCTTTATCAAGATATTCTTTTACTTTACGCTCTTTGCCGCTCACTACGCGCAACACATACCATTTTGTTTCCGGTTGCGGGGCAACGATTGCATCTAAAACTTCTGATGATACTTCCATTATTCAATTACTTAAAAAGTGAATAAATCAATTTCAGCAATTGATTACTGCTGAAATCCATTAACCAAACCATGGTTGTTATGATAACAGTTGCTACCAAAACAATTACAGTACTTTGCTGCAATTCTAACCACGATGGCCAACTAACTTTTTCTACCAGCTCGTGGTAGCTTTCTTTGAAATAAATTGAAATCTTGTTCATTTTAATTTGGTTTATTAGTTTATTGGTTCATTTATTTATTTGCAATCAAATAAATTTTAAACCGTTAAACATTACTCCGCACGGGCACTAGGATTCGAACCCAGATCAAAGGTTTTGGAGACCCGTATGCTACCGTTGCACCATGCCCGTATGAATCAAAAGTCTCCGGTCAAAGTTATTTAATTTACCTTGACCAAAGACTTTCGAATATATGTTGTTTTCTTTTCTTGCGAAAAGAGATTGCTCTTGATTATTTCAAGATTTCTGTAACCTGACCAGCACCTACTGTTCTACCACCTTCGCGGATCGCGAATTTCAAACCTTTTTCCATTGCGATTGGTTGAATCAATTTTACTTGTAAATTGATATTATCGCCGGGCATTACCATTTCTGTTCCTTCTGGTAAAGTAACTTCACCGGTAACATCTGTTGTACGGAAATAGAATTGAGGGCGGTATTTATTGAAGAATGGAGTATGACGTCCACCTTCGTCTTTGCTCAATACATAAACTTCACCTTTGAATTCTGTGTGAGGAGTGATTGATTTAGGAGCAACGATTACCATACCACGGCGGATATCTTTCTTTTCAATACCACGTAATAATAAACCAGCATTATCACCAGCTTCACCACGATCCAATAATTTCTTAAACATTTCAACACCTGTAACAGTTGAGTTTAAAGGGGCTTCCATTAAACCTACGATTTCTACAGCTTCACCCACTTTAATAACACCACGTTCAATACGACCTGTTGCAACTGTACCACGGCCTGTGATTGAGAATACATCTTCAACACTCATTAAGAAAGGTTGATCAACCGGACGAGGAGGCAATGGAATATATGCATCTACTGCATCCATCAATTCATCGATTTTAGCAACCCATTTTGGGTCTTCAGCCATAGCTCCTGTTGCAGAACCTTGAATGATTGGGGTGTTATCGCCATCGAATCCGTTCTTAGTTAATAATTCACGGATTTCCATTTCTACTAATTCTAATAATTCAGGATCTTCAACAAGATCAACTTTATTCATGAAAACCACCATACGCGGAACACCTACCTGACGAGCTAACAAAATATGTTCTCTTGTTTGAGGCATTGGACCATCGGTAGCAGCTACTACCAGGATGGCTCCGTCCATTTGAGCAGCACCGGTAATCATGTTTTTCACATAATCGGCGTGACCCGGACAGTCAACGTGTGCATAGTGACGGTTAGCAGTTTGATATTCAACGTGAGCAGTATTAATTGTGATACCGCGTTCTTTTTCTTCGGGTGCACCATCGATTTCATCATATTTTTTAGCTGTTGCTAAACCTTTCTTGGACAAAATCATTGTAATGGCTGCAGTCAAGGTTGTTTTACCATGATCCACGTGACCAATTGTACCAACGTTAACGTGGGGTTTATCCCTCAAGAAGCTTTCTTTTGCCATTTTATTTGTTTTTTAGTTGTGTTTTAAAATTAAAAAGTTACTAATTTAAAATATAATATTTGTTTTATGTTATTTCTCTTTCACAAAACCAGAGCCGTTAGTGAGAATCGAACTCACGACCTCTTCCCTACCAAGGAAGTGCTCTACCACTGAGCTACAACGGCTTGTCAAAAAAAACGATTGACAGTTGACCGTTGTTAGTTGACAGTAGAACAACCTGTCATCCGTCATCTCTCATCTGACAACTTAAACTGAGCGGAAGACCAGGCTCGAACTGGCCACCTATAGCTTGGAAGGCTATCGCTCTACCAAATGAGCTACTTCCGCATTTTTTAAAAAGGATAACAAAGATAGTAGTGTTATCTACTATAATTTATTATTCTACATTTAAAAATTTCAATACAAAGATCTGTGGGCAGTGGTGGATTCGAACCACCGAAGTCTAAGACGACAGATTTACAGTCTGTTCCATTTGGCCGCTCTGGAAACTGCCCTCTGAGCCGAAGAAGGGAATCGAACCCCCGACCTGCTGATTACAAATCAGCTGCTCTACCAGCTGAGCTACTTCGGCTTATAAATAAAGAACTACCCCGTTTTTCGGGATGGCAAAGGTAATGGAAAACTTAAATCAACAAAATTCTTGAAAAGAAAAATTTATAGTAGTTGTCAACAACTGTAAAGCAATCCATGAAACCCTTTGTGGCAAAGGATTCTGCAAAGTATTAAATAAAAAAATTTTAATAAAAAAAATAAAAATGGTGGTAATAAAAATAAAAAAGTCCTGCAAAATTGCAGGACTCTACATTTTTTAGGCGGCAAGTTTTTCTTTCTTTCGTTTTATTTGAGTTACGATAGATTCTAATGCTGTATCAAATGACTCTTCAAAAGACTTTGACGACGCTTTTACAAAAAAATCATGTCTCGGAACGTGTACCCTAATTTCAACTATCTTGTCTTTTATATTATGCATCACGTTATCTAACTTCAAAAACACATCGACCTTCAGAATCCGGTCGTGGAATGTGTTTAATTTTTCAGCTTTGCGGGATACATAATCTACCAACTTTAAATCTGCATCAAAGTGCACAGTTTGAATGTTAACGTTCATAACAACTCGCATTTTAAAAGTGAAAAAATAATATTTAAAAGAACTTCAACTAACTTTTTACTGCAACCGTTAAAGTTATTTGCTGATATAAATTTAATCTATTCGAATTGAAAAAAACATAATCGATTTGCTTTTTTTGGAAATATTTTGCAGATTACCGTTTTAAAATTTAGAATTATTTTAGAATGAATCCCTGTTTAAATTAATATCTGCAAAAAGATGACAGAAGTTACTGTTGTACAAGTGTGCGACGCAACAGGCGATGCCATGAATGCCTGCAGCCGGTAACAAAAAAAATCTACGCTTTTGGATGCGCTTTTTTAAAAACTTCTTTTAATTTTTCGATGGTATTATGCGTATAAACCTGTGTGGCTGCAAGGCTGCTGTGCCCCAGCAATTCTTTTACCGCATTTAAATCGGCACCGTTGTTCATTAAATGAGTGGCAAAACTGTGGCGAAGTATATGCGGGCTTTTCTTCTGGATAGTTGTTACCTGCGATAAATATTGTTTTACAAAACCATACACCATGCGGGGTTGCAACGGTTTTCCTTTTTCGTTTACCAAAACATTTGGAACCTGATCTTCAAAGGCAGTTTGTTTATCGGCGATATATGTTTGCAGGTCGTTTATTAATTCTTGTGTAACAGGAATGATGCGCTCTTTATTTCCTTTACCAACTACTTTTATTTGCCTGTTTGAAACATCGATTTGCGATTCTTTTAAATTAATCAATTCGCTTAAACGCATACCTGTGCTGTAAAATAATTGAAGCACCAAACGTTCTGTTCGCCCTTTCCAATCATCACTAAAAGTAACATGTTTAAATAATGTTTCTATATTTTTTTCTTCTACAAACGATGGCAATCTTTTACTGATCTTGGGCGAAACGATGATTGCCATTGGCGTTTGATGGATTAAATTATTTTTTAATTGATGTTTGAAGAAAGATTTTAACGATGATATTTTCCGGTTGATACTTTTTGCAGTTATTGCATCGCTTTTTAATTCGGCCAGCCAACTGCGCACAAATGATGAAGTTATTTTTTCGATTGCCGGCGAATCGAACTGATTGATTAAAAAAGAAAAAAATTGTTCTAAATCGTTTTGATACGAAATGATAGTGTGCTGCGAATATCTTTTTTCGAATTTAAGATAATCGAGAAATGTTTTTACCTGCGGATATGCTTCATGTACCAACATAAAAAAGTAGCCTAAAGTTATTCACTCAAGGCTACTGAAATATGATTGGGTATAAAAGATAATTAATCTTCTATTTTTCCACTTGCCAATTGCTGCTTGTAGATTGCTTTTAACACCTGCCCGCGGCGAACAACCGATGGTTTGGTGAATGTTTGGCGCTCTCTTAACTGCAACAAAGTTTTACTTTTTTCAAACTTCTTTTTGTACTTCTTCAGCGCTTTGTCGATGTTTTCGCAATCTTTTGAATCAATAATAAGCATAATTTAAATACCTCCTTTAGGTGATTAATGGGGTGCAAAAATAGAGCTTCTGCCTGAATTTCCAAATATCATTTTCAGTTTATTTAAAATCGATGTTTTAAAATAAAAAATATTAAAAACAAAAAGCCATTCCGAAAAAACGGAATGGCTTTTATATTTTTTAAGAACAAAGCTTATTTGGCTTCGTCTTCTTTGCCTTCTAATTTAGCACGAATATCGGCCAAAGCGCCTAAGTCGCCCAGAGTTGCTTTTTCAACTTTTGACTGAATATTCTTCACTGCTTTTTTAGTTTTATCGGCTTCGGCTCTTGCTTCTTTCTTCACTGCTTCTTTTTCTTCGGCAGCAGCTTGTTCCCAAATTCTTGCATGACTTAACACAATTCTTTTTTCGTTGCGGTCGAATTCGATCACAACAAATTGTGCAGTTTCATCAGCCTGAACTTGTTTACCATCGGCTTTATTTAAATGACGGTTAGGAGCAAATCCTTCTAAGCCATATTGCAACTGAACCAATGCACCTTTATCATCTTTGCGTGTAACAGTTCCTTCGTGGATTGAACCAATAGCAAATGTATCTTCCAATGCATTCCAAGGATCTTCTTCCAATTGTTTATGGCCTAATTGCAATTTGCGGTTTTCTTTATCAATACCAAGAATAATGATGTCGATATTTTCACCAACTTTTACATAATCGCTTGGGTGATTGAAACGTTTTAACCAGCTTAAATCGCTGATGTGAATCATTCCGCCAATACCTGGTTCTAATTCAACAAACACGCCATACGGAGTAATATTTTTCACCAATCCTTTGTGTTTGCTCTTTTCTGCAAATCTTGATTCAATTGTGCTCCAAGGATCATCTGTCATTTGTTTGATAGACAAACTCATCTTGCGTGCATCTTTATCAAGCGTTACAACCTTTGCAGAATATTCATCATTTAATTTAAAGAATTCTTTTGCATTGATTGGTGTATTAGCCCATGTAATTTCGCTAACGTGAACCAAGCCTTCAACACCCGGTTGAATTTCCAAGAAAGCACCGTAATCTTCAATGTTCACTACTTTACCTTTCACAACTGTTCCTTCGGCCAAACCTTCAGGTAAAACATCCCAAGGATGCGGAGTTAATTGTTTTAAACCAAGGCTGATGCGTTTTTTATCATCATCAAAATCTAATACAACAACCTGTAATTTCTGATCCATTTTAACCACTTCGCTTGGATGAGAAATTCTGCCCCAAGAAATATCGGTGATATATAATAAACCATCTAAGCCACCCAGATCCATGAAAGCACCGAAGTCTGTAATGTTCTTTACAGTTCCTTCCAATACTTGTCCTTTTTCGAGTTTGCTCATGATCTCTGCACGTTGTGCTTCGATATCGCTTTCGATTAATGCTTTGTGAGATACAACGGCATTCTTAATAGTTTCGTTAATCTTAACTACTTTAAATTCCATTGTTTTTCCAACAAACTGATCGTAATCGGTAACAGGTTTTACATCGATCTGAGAACCCGGCAAGAAAGTTTCCATGCCAAATACATCAACGATCAATCCACCCTTTGTTTTGCTGGTAACAGTTCCTGTAATTACTTCACCTGTTTTATGAACTTCCATAATTCTTTCCCATGCACGGTAAATGCGGGCAGACTTACGGCTAAGATGTAAATTACCGTCTCTGTCTTCTTTTTCAACCACCATCACTTCAACAATATCGCCAATTTTTAATCCTTGCACATCGCGGAATTCATTCAAAGAAATCAAACCATCGCTTTTAAAACCAATGTTAATTACAACATCTGTTTTAGTTAAACCAACCACATCGCCTTGTAAAATTTCGCCATCTGTGATTTGTACAAAAGTGTCTTCATACACTTTATCATACTTTTTTCTTTCAGCATCATTGTAATTGCTGACATTACGTTTGTCGATGCTCCAGTCAAAATCATCATGCGCTGCAACTGTTTCAGCAACAGGCTCAGCCACAGGTACATTTGTTGTCGCAGTAGCGGGTTCTGCAGCTTCAGTTGCCGCAGCACTCTCCTGTGCATCTGCGTTTAATTGTTTATTAATAAAATTCATAAAAATTCCCGAAGGGTTTTATTTCGGGGTGGCAAAGGTAAGGTTTAGCACCTGAAAAAGGCGATTTTTACAGATGTTTTTTTGGGAACGGGCAATTGGCTATAACTCAAGCTGCTGTTGCGTCGCACACTTGTACATTCGGAATTTTATTGAACTTTTTTTGCGAAGGCGAAATAAAAGGCAAGAAATTCATCCTGCTTTTTAACAAAGCCACTAATCATAATTTAATGAGCAATATCATTGTATCACGCGGAATTGAATATATCTTTATACCCGAAAATGAAAAAGTTTATTGTTTTCATATTAGCTGTTACTTACTTTGGTTTATCAACCGGAGCAACTGTTCACATGCATTATTGCATGGGAAAATTAGTTGGAAGCAGTTTATGGCACAACGATAAATCCGACAGATGCAGCAAGTGCGGCATGGAAAAAAACAGTTCAAAAAATAAGTGCTGTAAAGACGAACACAAACTTGTTAAGATCGAAAAAGATCAAACTGTATCGCAAACAGTTTATCAGTTTACTCCTGTAGATTTTGCTATCGAAAAAAATAATTTGTTTGAATTATCTCCTGTTTCTTTTACCGAAACAACAAAAGATAATACCTGCATTAACGCACCTCCGCGAAGTTTAAAAGTTGCAATTTATATCAGCAACTGTATTTTCCGTATTTAATACTGTTTTATTGCTGCCCGAAATTTTCTCGGGCTTCCTGCATTTGCATTTACCGGTAAATGCTTAAATTATTGTTGTGTTTAAATACACAAAAAATTCAAAATAAAATTTAAAATAAACAAAATGAAAACAGTTAAAATGCTGATGATGGCAGCTTTAACCATCGTGTCTGTAACAGTATTCTCTCAAACAAAAGGTGGAAGAACAGATACAACAAAACATATTGTTTGGTACACATGCCCCATGCATGATTCCGTTAAAATGAAACAGCCGGGTAATTGCCCAATCTGCGGTATGAAATTAAATCTTTCCAAAAAAGAAGAAATCAAAATGGCTCAGGCAAAAAATTATGTATGCCCAAGCCATCCAAACGTAACAAGTAATAAGCCGGGTGTTTGTCCGGTATGCGGCATGACTTTAAATCTTTCATCAAAAGAAAAAGCTAAACTTGGTTATACATGTCCAATGCATCCCGATGTAAAAAGCGATAAAGCCGGTAAATGCCCTAATTGCGGTATGCAACTAACAAAAATTAAAAAAGAAAATTAATCACATTCAAAAAAAATAAAAACATGAAAAAGTTAATCATCTTCTCCATCGCATTGGTATTGGCATCTGTAAGTTTTGCGCAAAAAGATCAGGGTAAAACCATGAGCGAAAAAACTACTCCCCCAACAATAAAATTTACTTGTCCCATGCACACTGATGTTATCAGCGATCATGCAGGCAAATGCCCTAAATGCGGTATGAATCTGGTAGCAAAAAGTCCCGAAATAATTTATACATGCCCCATGCATCCGAATGTTGCAAGTAAACAATCGGGTAAATGCCCTGTGTGCGGAATGAATCTCGTGGCTAAAAAAAATAAAGCAGCCGTTGTAAAATATACCTGCCCCATGCATGCCGATGTTATCAGCGATAAACCGGGCAAATGCCCTAAGTGCGGCATGGATTTAAAAGAAAAGAAAAATTAATAAATCATTCAATTTCTTTTTATGGTTTTCAAAATAATTGAACTGGCACTACGCAACAAATTCGTTGTTATTATTTCGGCGATGAGTTTGTTTGCATGGGGCATTTATTCAATAAAACAAAATCCCATTGATGCCATTCCCGATCTCTCCGAAAATCAGGTAATTGTTTTTACTGAGTGGATGGGACGAAGCCCGCAGGTAATCGAAGACCAAATTACTTATCCGTTGGTTTCAAATTTAGAAGGTATTCCTAAAGTAAAAAATGTACGCGGTGCATCTATGTTCGGGATGAGTTTTGTGTATGTGATATTCGAAGATAATGTTGATGTGTATTGGGCAAGGACAAGGGTTTTGGAAAGATTAAATTATGCACAACGTTTATTGCCGCAGGGAATAACGCCAACATTAGGCCCCGACGGAACAGGTGTTGGCCACATATTCTGGTACACCCTCGATGCAAAACATTTAGATCTCGGCGAGCAGCGTGCACTGCAGGATTGGTATATAAAATTTGCTTTGCAAACAGTTCCGGGTGTTGCAGAAGTTGCATCGTTTGGCGGATTCGAAAAACAATATCAACTCGTTGTTGACCCTGTTAAACTTCAATATTATAATTTTTCGATGATGGATGTGATGAATAAAGTAAAAGCAAATAATAATGATGTTGGCGGAAGAAAATTTGAAATGAGCGGCATGGCTTACATCATTCGCGGTTTGGGATATTTAAAAAATAAAAGCGACATCGAAAATATTTCTGTTGGAAATTATAACGGTATTCCTGTTCGCATAAAAGATATTGGCACCGTGCAAATGGGCGGCGATCTGCGTTTGGGCATATTTGATAATAACGGCGAAGGCGAAGCTGTTGGCGGAATTGTGGTAATGCGCAACGGAGAAAATGCCGATAAAGTTATTACTGCATTAAAAATAAAAATGAAAGAAGTGCAGAAAGGTTTGCCCGATGGCGTAAATTTTAAAATTGCTTACGACCGCAGCACATTAATTGAAGCAGCCATCAACACCATCAAAGAAAAATTGTTCGAAGAAATTGCTGTGGTGTGCATCATTGTTATTTTGTTTTTATTTCACTGGCGCAGTGCATTAAGCATCATCATTCAAATACCCATCACCATCGCTGTAAGTTTTATTTTATTAAATGCATTGGGCTTATCATCAAACATCATGTCGTTAACAGGTATTGCATTGGCTATTGGTGTGATTGTAGATAACGGAATTATCATGTCGGAAAACGCGTATCGCAATTTATCCGAATGGCAAAACAATCATACACCAAATACATAAAAATGTTTGTTGATCAACCATCAAAAAAGTTTACATGAAACTATCAAAACCATATTATAAAATACCTGAGGCAGAGCGGGTTTCCATTATCGAAAGAGCCTGCAAACAAGTATCGCGTGGTGTTTTCTTTTCAACCGTCATCATTATTTCTTCTTTCCTGCCCGTGTTTCTTTTAACCGGGCAAGAAGGAAAATTATTTGGCCCGCTGGCATACACCAAAACATTTATCATGGCGGTTGATGCCATTCTTGTTATCACATTAGCACCTGTTTTAATTTCCATTTTCATGCGTGGAAAATTCAGGCCCGAAAATGCAAATCCGATAAATCGTTTTCTTGAAAAAATTTACGAACCAATCATAAGAGCTTGCATCAAATGGCGAAAAACAACTATTGCAATTAATGTATTGGCATTGGCCATAAGCATTCCATTGTTGATAAGTTTGGGAAGAGAATTTATGCCGCCGTTAGACGAAGGTTCTATTTTATTTATGCCGCTTACATTGCCCGATGCATCTAATTCCGAGATCAAAAGAATTTTACAGGTGCAGGATAAAATAATTAAATCGGTTCCCGAAGTTGATAATGTTTTAGGCAAGGCAGGAAGAGCAAATACCGCAACAGATAATTCGCCCATCAGTATGATTGAAACCATCATCACACTAAAACCAAAATCGCAATGGCGCGAAGGGAAAACAAAAGAAGACATCATCAATGAACTGAATAATAAATTACAAATTCCCGGTGTTACCAATGGATGGACACAGCCCATCATCAATCGCATCAACATGCTTTCAACCGGCATCCGCACAGATGTTGGCGTAAAAGTGTACGGGCAAAATTTAGATTCGATTTACTTTTTTGCCGGAGAAGTAAAAAAACATTTACAGGGAATTAATGGCGTAAAAGATTTATATGTTGAGCCCATCACCGGAGGAAAATATATTGATATAATTATTAAACGCGATGAAATTGGCAGATACGGTTTAAGTGTTGATGATGTAAATACAGTTGTTGAAAGTGCTTTGGGCGGAATGAAATTAACCACTACAATCGAAGGCAGGCAAAGGTTTTCGGTTAATGCAAGATTTGGACAGGATTTCAGGAATAACCTTTCTGCACTAAAACGATTGCAGGTATCAACTATAAATTTCGGGCCAATACCATTGGAAGCAGTTGCCGATATAAAAATTTCTGAAGGCCCGCCAATGATCAATTCAGAAAATGCATTGCTGCGCGGAACAGTTTTATTTAATGTTCGCGAAAGAGATTTGGGAAGCACTGTAAATGAAGCGCAGCAAAAATTAAATCAGATGATGAGCAAAATGCCCAAAGGATATTTTATTGAATGGAGCGGCCAATACGAAAATTTAATACGCAGCGAAAAAACTTTAAAACTTGTATTGCCAATTGTGTTGCTCATCATTTTCATGTGCATGTATTTTGCTTTTCATTCTTTTCGCGAAGCATTCTTCAGTTTAATTTCTATTCCGTTTGCATTAATTGGCGGCGCATACATGATTTATTTCTGGCATGTTAATTTATCGGTTGCTGTTGCAGTTGGATTTATTGCATTGTTTGGATTGGCAGTTGAAACAGGAATTGTAATGGTTATTTATTTGAATGATGCGATGCAGCAACTTGTTGCATTAAAAGGCAATTCGAAAGAAACAATAACAAAAGCAGACCTGAAAGAATTTGTAATTGCAGGCGCTGCAAAAAGATTAAGGCCAAAATTAATGACGGTATGTGTTTCAATGTTTTCATTGATTCCGATTTTATGGAGCCATGGTGTTGGTAGTGATGTAATGAAACCAATTGTATTGCCGATGATTGGTGGCGTATTTACTTCTGCCACACATATTTTATTGGTAACGCCACTTATTTTTTTAATGACGAAAGAATATGAATTAAAAAAACACGGAAAGATTGATGTATTGGAAACTAAACATTAATACTATGAAAAAAGAAATAACAATTACACTGATAATTTTTTTTAGTGCTGTTTGTGTTGATGCACAAAAATTAAATCTCAAAAATATTTTTACGGAAATACAGCAACAACATCCGGCCATGAAAATGTTTGATGCCGATATTATGTCGATGGATGAAGCGGCAAAAGGTGCTAAAAGCTGGATGCCCACCGAGTTTGCATCGGGGTTTTATCAAACACCGTATAACGTTAATAAATGGAAAGCCGGTATGGGGCAACCCGGTATGGGAATGTTTATGATCTCTGCGCAGCAAATGATTCCCAACAAACAAAAGCAGGAAACAGAAGCAAAATATATGAATGCCATGTCTTCGGTTGAAAAAGAAAAAAAGAAAATTGTTTTGAATGATCTCTTTACCGAAGCAAAAAAAAACTATTACGAATGGATCATCATCGAAAAGAAAATTTCCATCATCAACGAAAATCAAAAAATACTGAACATGATGCTGGAGAATGCAGAAATAAGATATAAAAACGGCATGGAAAAAATAAGTGCTTATTACAAAGCAAAAGCAGCGTTGGGCAATTTGCAGAATATGAAAATAATGTTAGACAATGATGCTGTTCAGAAAAAGATTGCATTGAATACTTTAATGAACCGGGATAAATCAACAAATTTTGAAATTGATTCGGCCGATTATTCTGTTAAAAATTATTCATCACTGAAGATCGACAGTTTAACATTTACAACAACCAGAAGTGATCTGAAAGCGATTGACAAAGACATCAATCTTACTTTCTTAAAACAAGATGCCGAGAGAGCAAAACTAAAGCCTGAGTTCGGTATTCGTTACGATCACATGTTTGCATGGGCTCAACAGCCGTGGCAATTCTCCATCATGGGAATGCTTCGTATCCCGCTTACCAATGCTTCGCAAAAAATGTATAAAGCCAATATGGAAAGTTTAAAATGGAAAGCCGTATCTCTTTCACAACAAAAAGAAATGATACTGAACGAAGCAACCGGCATGGCTTACAGCATTGTAAAAGAAATGGAAGTAAAAAAGAAACAATTAAAATTATATGAAGAAAATATTATTCCTGCTTTGCAAAAAAATTTTCAAACAATTCAATTAGCATATCAACAAAACACAGAAGAATTATTTATGTTGTACGATGCGTGGGAAACATTAAACATGACACAATTAGAATACACCGATCAATTAGGCCGGTTATTATTAATGCAAACCGAACTTGAAAAAGTTTTAGAAAAAAAATAATCCTATGCGAACAAAATATTTTACCGCAACAATAATTTTATTCAGCAGCATACTGTTTATAGGTTTAATAAGTTGTAAGCAACAGAAAAAAAATAATCAGCCCGAAATACAAACCGTAAAACAATTATACACCTGCTCTATGCATCCGCAAATTATACGAGATGCTCCGGGCGATTGCCCGATTTGCGGCATGCATTTAATTAAAAAAATATCCGACAGCAATGTTGTTGACGTTGATATAAATACATTATTGCAACCAACCAACAATTTTGTTGTGTCGGCTGTACCACTTGCTGCGATACAGTTACAGGATGTACCCATAGTTATAAATGCGCTTGGTTCGGTTGCTTACGATACAAGAGAAGAAGGCAGCATTGCAGCAAAATTCAGCGGCCGCATAGAAAAATTATATGTGCATTATCGCTATCAGCAAATAAAAAAAGGACAAAAAATAATGGACATCTACAGTCCCGAAATTTTAACGGCGCAACAGAATCTTTTATTCCTTTTAAAAAAGGATGAACAAAATATTTCGTTGATCGATGCAGCAAAACAAAGATTGCTTTTATTGGGATTGAATGAAATGCAGTTATCAAAAATTATTCAAACAAAAACAGCCTTGTTAACCGTTTCGGTTTTCAGTAATTATACCGGCCATATTCATGAAGCAGGAAATTACAAAATGAATACTGCACAAACCGGAATGAAAGATATTTCAACTTTAACAGAAGAACTTCCGTTGAAAGAAGGAATGTATGTTAAAAAAGGAGAGCCAGTTTTTTCGGTTTATGATCCTTCGAAAGCATGGATAGTATTAAACATTTTTGGTGCCGATCAATCACTCATAAAAATTGGTGATGAAGT
Source organism: Chitinophagaceae bacterium (assembly GCA_036260755.1). Classification (GTDB taxonomy): domain Bacteria; phylum Bacteroidota; class Bacteroidia; order Chitinophagales; family Chitinophagaceae; genus CAIQDX01. The sequence continues at coordinate 18,419 of DATAMD010000460.1, forward strand.
TATTGTTTCGCCTGAAACATTGCACGATAAAAATTTTAAAGCACGCATCAACTTTATAGAACCGTTCTTCAGGAAAGATTCAAAAACAGTAACAGCCAGAATTTATTTCGATAATTCTTCTCTTCAAATACCCATTGGTTCGCAGGTAAAATCTGTTATCAACACAAAAATTAAAAACACATTTTGGTTACCGGCCGAATCGGTGCTTTCGTTAGGATTCGATAAAATTGTTTTTCTGAAAGAAGATGCCGGCTTTAACGCACACAAAATTAAAACAGGAATTGCAGGCAATAACAAGATTCAAATCATTGATGGATTAACAACGCATGATTCTGTTGCTGCCAACGCGCAATACCTGATGGACAGCGAAAGTTTTATTAAAATAAAAAAATAAATATGAAATCATATAAAATAATAATTGCCTTCGTTTTATTTTTTGTTGCATGTAAAACAAAAAAACAGGAAACGGTTATGCAGGTTACATCCGATACTTTTTATACCTGCTCAATGCATCCGCAGGTGATGCTTGACAAACCCGGTAAATGTCCGATTTGCGGAATGGAATTAATTGCAGCAAAAAAACAAATCACAGAAAAACCCGAAGAAATTAAACTAAGCGATCAACAAATTCAATTGGGAAATATTCGTACCGACACGATTACAAAATCTTTTATCGGCGACAAAATTGTTTTAACCGCCACTTTAAATTTCGATGAGATGAAATCTGTTTCATTTAATTCAAGGGTTGATGGAAGAATCGATCGTTTGTATTTTAAAAATGTTGGCGATTATATTAATAAAGGCGATAAATTATTCGACATCTACAGCGAAGAATTAAACAATGCCAAGCAGGAATACATCATGGCAACAGAGCAACAAAAAAAACTAAACAATGCAGTCATCGATTTTAATGAGCTTTTACAAAGTGCAAAAAATAAATTATTGCTTTGGGGATTAACAGAAAATCAAATACAGCAATTACAAAAAAATAAACAATCCAACTCATTAACTTCTTTCTACAGCAACAGCAGCGGATACATTACTTCCATCAATATTAAAGAAGGCGATTATGTTATGGAAGGCGCATCCGTATTACGTTTGGCAAATCTTTCAACGCTTTGGGCCGAAGCGCAGGTTTATACTTCGCAATTATCGTATATCAATTTGCACGGAACGGCAACAATTCAGATACCCGATATTCCGGGCAAAGAATTTAAAGGAAACGTTTCGTTTGTTAATCCCGAAATTAATCCCGACACCAGAATTAATTTAATCAGAATTACTATCCCAAATACAAACAATCAATTAAAACCGGGAATGCCCGCTTATGTTTTTATCAATAACACAAAAAAAAATGTATTAACGCTTCCCGTTGATGCCGTGCTTCGTAATGCAGGCGGTGCAATGGTTTGGGTACAAACATCAAACAATACATTCAAAACAAAAATGGTTGAAGTGGGTTTGGAAACAGATGATATAATTGAAATAAAATCGGGGTTAAGCAAGGGCGATATTGTTGTTACGCAAGGCGTTTATTTATTAAACAGCGAATACATTTTTAAAAAAGGCAGCAACCCGATGGAAGGAATGAAAATGTAAAATTTTATTTTACCTAAAACCAAACGATAATTAAAATTAAATGCGCATAAAACGTTTCAACTTTTTTAAAGCGTTTTTTTATTTTGTTACCGGCGTTCGGTACGGTGGGCATCTTCGTTGTGTCACTCACTTCAACTTTCTGTTCTTTGTTGAACAATAATGCAAATCAAAAGTCAATTCGTGTAATTCGTAAAAATTCGTGTAATCAAAAACTAAATTTCCGCAATCGTCTTCGCTGCAATCCATCCACCGGTCCACGCATTCTGAAAATTAAATCCGCCCGTTATTCCATCAACATCCATAATTTCTCCTGCAAAAAATAAATGCGGTACAATTTTACTTTGCATGGTATTGGCATCAACTTCATTTAATTTTATGCCACCGCAGGTAACAAATTCTTCTTTAAATGTTGTTTTACCTTTTACCTCAAAAGCTTGTGCCGTAAGTGTTTGAATTAATTTATTTTGCTGCTTCGATGTAAGTTCGGCCCAGCGCAATCCTTCATCAATAAAACTTTCTCTCAATAAATGCAACCATAAACGATTAGGTAAATTAAAAGGATTTCTGTTTCCAATTTTTTGTGATGCAAATTGATCACGAAAAAATATCCATTCATTTCTTAATTCATTTTCATTTCTGTTGCCTAACCAATTAACAGAAATTTCGAAACGATAATTTTTTTCGGCTAATATTCTTGCACCCCATGCCGATAATTTTAAAACAGCCGGACCGCTCATTCCCCAATGCGTAATTAATAACGGAGCCTGCTCCTGCAACTTTGTTCCAACAATTTTTACGGTAGCGTTTTCAATGCTTACGCCCATTAATTCGGTTATTTTATTATTGGGAATATTAAATGTAAACAGCGATGGCACGGGCATTTCAAAAGAATGGCCGATGTTTTGCAACCATTCCGTCTGCGATGATTTTGGATAACCACCACAAGCAATGCAGAGAAAGTTGGAAGTCAGAAATCGGGAATCGTGAATCGAGAATCGGGAATCGTGAGCCGTGAGTTTAAAATAATTATTTTCTTTTTTTATTTCTTTTACTTCACAATTCAAAATTATTTCAACTCCGTATTTTGTTGCTTCCTTTAATAAACAATCAATAATAGTTTGCGAAGAATTTGTTTCGGGAAACATTCTTCCATCGCTTTCTGTTTTTAGTTTTATGTTTCGTTCTTCAAACCAATCAACCGTATCTTTTGTATTAAACCAGTGAAAAGATTTTTTCAAAAAGTTTTGTCCGCGTGGATATTTTTTTATCAGTTCATTAATTTCAAAACAGGCATGTGTAACGTTGCAACGACCGCCACCACTCACTTTCACCTTGCTTAAACCTTTATTGTTTTTTTCAACGATGGTTACTTTCAAAGAGGGGTTCATCCTTGCAGCATTTATTGCGCAAAAAAAACCGGCAGCACCACCACCCACAACAATTAACATCTTATCTCCCCGTAGAGGGAATTCTGCAGAAGCATTTTTATTAAAATTATTATCGTTCATTTTATAAAATAAAAAAGCCCGGAAAAATTTCTCAGGCTTCAAATATAGTTCAGTTAATTAGCTGCTTAGATTGTTTGCGTTAATAATATGTCGAATTTAAATTTGCATTTGCTTTTTCGGCTGTTTCAATAATACTGTAATCAGAAAGTATTAATGCTTTATTTTTTTTCACACAAACATCGTGTTCAAAATGCACCGAAGTCTTGCGGTCCCTGGTTCTTACAGTCCATCCATCACTTTCGGTAACCACATCTTTTGTTCCTAAATTGATCATCGGTTCAATGGCTATAACTAAATTTTCTTTCAGCATCGGGCCATTGCCACGCTTGCCGTAATTAGGCACTTGCGGGTCTTCGTGCAGCGATCTTCCTAAGCCATGGCCCACCAATTCCCTCACCACACCATAACCATATTTTTTTTCAGTGTGCTCCTGAATAGCATAACATATATCTCCTACCCTGTTACCAACAATTGCTTTCTCAATTCCTTTGTATAAACTTTCTTTGGTAACTTTTACCAATTGCAATATTTCATTGCTTACTTCACCCAAAATAAAAGTATACGCATGATCGCCGTGCCAGCCATTTAATATCACACCCATATCTATCGAAACAATATCACCTTCTTTCAGTTCAACCTTATTGGGGAAACCGTGTACCACCACATCATTCACACTTGCACACACGGTATATGGATAACCGTTATAATTTAAAAAAGATGGAATGGCGTTATGATCTCTGACAAAATCGGCACACAATTTATCTATCTCTAAAGTAGTGATGCCCGGCTTTAATATTTTAGCAACTTCGGTTAGTGTTTTACTTACTAACGAAGCAGCCTCTTTCATTAATGCAACTTCTGCATCTGTTTTATAAATCATCATATTCTCTCTTCGTGACATTGTAAAATAAAAGAAACCTGTCAGAATAAATTTCCCAACAGGTTTGCAAAGTTCATTTTTATTTTTTAAATAATGGTTGAAGAAACTGTTTGCCTTCCCTGCACACGGCCGCTGCTCATCAATCCATCATATTGACGCATTAATAAATAAGTTTCTATTTGCTGCAATGTATCTAAGATTACACCAACCATAATTAATAACGAAGTACCGCCAAAGAAAGTGCTGAATGCTGATGTTACGCCTAACTTTTGCGCAAAGCCCGGCATGATACCAACAATGGCTAAGAACACAGCTCCGGGTAATGTAATTCTATCCATGATAGAACCAATATAATCGGCAGTTGGTTGCCCTGGTTTAACACCGGGAATAAAACCATTATTACGTTTCAGGTCTTCCGAAATTTGTTTCGGGTTAAATATTAATGCGGTGTATAAAAATGTAAATCCAATTACCATTATTGAGTAAATCAGCATATACCATGGATTACTGTGATCGTTAAAAATCCGTACAATACCTTTTGCTGAATCTAAATTGGTGAATGATACCAATGTTGGTAAAAACATAATTGCCTGTGCAAAGATGATGGGCATTACACCGGCACTGTTAACTTTTACAGGAAGAAATTGGCGTGCACCACCAAACTGTTTGTTACCGATAATTTGTTTGGCATAATTAACAGGTATTTTTCTAACACCCTGTACCAAAATTATCAATCCCAAAATCACTGCAACCAGTACAGCTATTTCTATTAAGAAAATTAATAATCCACCACCTGCTTTCTGGCTCTTTGCAGTAAACTCCTGCAATATGTTTTGCGGCAAGCGGCTTAAGATACCGATCATGATGATGATAGATGTACCGTTACCGATTCCCTTATCCTGAATTCTTTCGCCCAACCACATTACAAACATGGTACCTGCGGATAAAACAACGATGGTTACAAATGTAAAAACAGTTCTGTCTAACAAAATTGCCTGCGCATAGCCGCCTTGAGGATTAGTTAAATATTGAATATAAGCACCGGCCTGAAACGCAGTAACGATAATGGTTAGATAACGTGTCCATTGATTAATTTTCTTACGGCCGCTATCGCCTTCTTTCTGAATTTTTTGTAATTGAGGAACCAGTATGGTCATCAATTGCATAAAGATAGAAGCAGAAATATATGGCATGATACCTAATGCAAAAATAGAAGCCTGGCTAAAACCGCCTCCTGCAAATGCATCGAATAAACCTAACAGTCCTTTACTTGATGCACTTAATTTTGCCTGATCTAATAAATTTGGATTGATGCCCGGTAACACAATGTGGTTACCTAAACGATAAACAAATATCAAAGCCAGTGTTATCGTAATCTTATTACGCAACTCTTCGATGGCCCAGATATTTTTTAATGTTTGAATTAATTTTTTCACAGATTCTGAAATTAAAAGTTAATGCTCTAAAATCAAAAAGACACATACTTGATGTGTCTGGCAAGTTAATGTAATTATCTTACTATTTCAACACTTCCACCGGTTGCTTCAATTGCAGCTTTTGCTTTTTCGCTGATAGCATTTACTTTAAAAGAAAGTTTGGATTTCAATTCACCTGTGGCCAATATTTTAATTTTATCGGTGCGGTTAATTAATCCGTTGATGTATAAATTTTCTGCAGAGAATTCTGCGAAAGCATATTTCTCTTGTAATTTATCGATCTGGCCTAAATTGAAAACTTTAAAAGTTATTTTATTATTATTTTTAAACCCGCGTTTAGGAATACGGCGCTGGATAGGCATCTGGCCGCCTTCGAATGCATTTTTACGGGCATAACCTGCGCGGCTTTGTCCGCCTTTATTACCTTGTGTTGATGTACCACCTTTACCGCTGGCTTCGCCGCGGCCAATTCTTTTTTGTTTGTGAGTTGAACCTTCTGCCGGTTTTAATGTGTGTAGTTTCATGTGTAATTTGATTTTGAACTTACGGGGAATCACCCCTCGCAAATGAATTTAAAATGAATCAATTTGAAAATTTGAAAATTAAACAGAAAAATGAATCAATAATAAACTGATTCATTTTCAAATTAATTAATTATCAAATTCTTTAATTATGCTATCTCTTCCACCTTCACCAAATGGCTAACTTTATTTACCATTCCGAGAATTTGAGGAGTTGCTTCCACTTCTTTTGAGGCATTAACTTTTTTCAAACCCAAAGCAATCAAAGTTTGTTTTTGACGCTCTGATCTGTCGATACCGCTTTTAACTTGTGTTATTTTAATCTTTTTCATTGTACTTAATTTGAAATTTGAAATTTGAAATTTCAAATCAGATTATCCGTTAAATACTTTACTTAATTTAATTCTGCGTGTTTTAGAAACCTGAATAGGCTCTCTTAACAAGGTTAATGCGTTGATAGTTGCTTTAACCACATTATGAGGATTAGCAGATCCCAAACTTTTTGCCAATACGTCGGTAATACCTGCGCTTTCCAATACGGCACGCATGCTGCCACCCGCAATTACACCGGCACCATGAGCTGCGGGTTTAATTAAAACCTTTGCTGCACCAGCTTTTGCTAATTGTTCGTGCGGAATAGTTCCGTGCATGATAGGTACTTTCACTAAATTCTTTTTAGCATCATCAATACCTTTTGCAATTGCTTCCTGAACTTCTTTTGCTTTACCTAAACCTTGTCCTACAACACCATTACCATCACCTACAACCACTAATGCAGAGAAACTGAAAGTACGTCCGCCTTTTGTAGTTTTTACAACACGGTTAATGGCAACAACTTTATCTTTAAGTTCCACTTCGCCACCGGCTTTTACTTTATTTTCGTTTACTTTAGACATTTATCTAACGATTAATTAATGTTCGTGAATTAAAATTTAAGTCCGCCTTCTCTTGCACCTTCAGCAACAGCTTTCACACGGCCATGATATAAATTACCACCTCTGTCAAACACACAGGTTTCAATACCCAATTCTTTTGCTTTCAATGCTACTTTAGCGCCAACTAATTTTGATTTTTCGCTTTTAGTTACTTTTTGAGCAACAATATCTTTATCTAAAGAAGAAGCTGCTGTTAATGTTGCACTGTTATCATCATCGATCAGTTGGGCATATACTTCTGCATTGCTTCTGAATACAGACAGGCGGGGCTTTACAGCAGTACCGGCAACTTTCTTACGGATGCGGTATCTGATCTTCTGTCTTTGAACTAATTTACTATTCATTGTTATTTTATTTGCATCTTCCGATTCTGCCGGAAGCTTTGTTTATTTGTTTTTGGTTTACCTGTTTTGGCTCTCACCAATAAACTAATAAACCATTTAACTAATTAACTATTTACCTGCTGCTTTACCTGCTTTTCTTCTCAAAATTTCATCGCTGTACTTAACACCTTTTCCTTTGTATGGTTCCGGTTTGCGTAAGCTTCTCAGTTTTGCAGCAACCTGACCTAATAATTGTTTATCTATTCCTTCCAAAGAAATAGTTGGGTTCTTTCCTTTTTCGGTTGCAGTAGCAACTTTTAATTCTTTAGGAACTTCGAAAATAATATTGTGAGAAAATCCTAAAGCAAGGTCTAAAATATTTCCCTGATTGGCTGCTTTAAAACCCACACCCACTAATTCCAAATCTTTCTTATATCCTTCCGTAACACCTTTTACCAAATTTCCAATCAATGCACGATACAATCCATGCATGGCACGGTATATGGATAACCGTTATAATTTAAA
>DATAMD010000461.1:0-3994 GCA_036260755.1 Chitinophagaceae bacterium
AAAGGAACCATTAGTTTTATCAGCGTTGCAAAAGAAGATGGTAAAATGGATCTGGCTTTTCAAATTCAATGCCCGGGATTTAATTTCGATTTAAGCCGTGCAGGAAAAGGCGTTTCGAATGGTTGGTTTTTCTTTTCTTGTTATAATACCGAACAGGCAAATACTTTGTTAGAAGTAAATGCATCGCAAAGAGATAAAGATTTTATTATGGCGGTTAACTGGAAGAAGGCCGAAGAATATTTAAAAGCAGGTAAAGGAAAAAAACAAGCAGTAAAATATGCGCATAATGTTTATAATGAAAAAACACATACTGCCAGTTCTGAAATTAAAACAGAAGTTACTGTTCTTGATTCAAAAGAATTAAAAGACTTGTGTTATTTTTTTCCTTGCCCAAAATCACCGCATGGTTGCGATGTTAGTCCAACAGGCGAATACATTGTTGGAAGTGGAAAACTTGCTGCATTAATTCCGGTATTCAGTTTCGATAAAATGCTGAAAGCTATTGCAGCAAAGGATTACATCGGCGAGTTTGAAGGTATCCCAATTATAAAATACGAATCGGTTTTATATGGTGAAGTGAAGAAACCCGGCTTAGGCCCATTGCATACCGAGTTCGATAATAACGGCAATGCATACACTTCTATGTTCGTATCATCTGAAGTGGTTAAATGGAATATTAAAGATTTAAAAGTATTAGACCGTGCACCTACTTATTATTCTGTTGGGCATTTATGTGTTGCCGGTGGCGATACAAAAAATCCAAATGGTAAATATTTAGTGGCTTATAATAAAATTACCAAAGACCGTTATTTGCCTACCGGCCCCGAGTTATCGCAAAGCGCACAGTTATATGATATCACCGGAGATAAGATGCAACTGATATTAGATTTTCCAACAATTGGCGAACCGCATTATGCGCAAATTGTTCCAGCCGATCTTATAAAAAATAATTCATTGAAATTTTTTAAGATCGATTCAAATCAAAATAAATATGTTTCAAAAGGAGAGAGCGCAACTAAGGTTGTTAGAGAAGGAAAAACAGTACATGTTTATATAACTGCTATCAGATCGCATTTTGCACCGGATAATATTGAAGGAATTAAAATGGGTGATGAAGTTTATTTTCATGTTACAAACCTCGAACAGGATTGGGATGTGCCGCATGGCTTTGCAGTTAAAGGTTCATTGAATGCCGAGTTGTTAATTATGCCGGGCGAAACACAAACAATAAAATGGACACCCGACCGCGTTGGTATTTTTCCGATTTATTGCACAGATTTTTGCAGTGCATTGCATCAGGAAATGTCGGGTTATGTTAGAGTATCACCGGCCGGCAGCAATGTACCTATCAATTTTAGCTTAGGTACCAATTTGCCAAAAGAAGAAAGTGCAAAGAAATAATAATGCCCCCAGAGAGAGGTGTGTGAAAATTATTTTACACATGCCTCTCTTTTTTAATGATGAATTATGAATACGAATAAACTAAAAAAAGTTTCAAGGATTATTTTGTTTATCTGCGGTATTGCATTGATTGCTGTTTTGTATGTGCCGTTATGGAATATTGATTTGAATGCGCCGCAATATCCCGAAGGATTAAGTTTATCTATTTATGCAAACAGGTTAGGCGGTAATGTTGATATTATTAATGGACTAAATCATTATATCGGCATGAAAACTTTGCATGAAAAGGATTTTGTAGAATTTAAAGTATTGCCGTATTGCATAATGTTTTTTGCTGTTGCATTTATTTTAACGGCACTGTTAAATAACAGAAAAACCTTGTACACTTTATTAATGCTGTTTGTAAGTTTTGGAATAATTGCCATGGTTGATTTCTGGAGATGGGAATATAATTATGGTCACGACCTTAATCCCGAAGCTGCCATTAAAGTTCCGGGCATGTCGTATCAGCCGCCATTAATAGGCTACAAACAATTATTAAATTTCAGCGCTTATTCATTACCCGATACCGGCGGTTGGATTTTTATTGGCGCAGGTGCATTGCTTTTATTTTTAGTGATTGCAGAAATAAAGGATTATAAAAAAGCAATGCGATCAAATAATTTAAAATTGATGATGCCACTATTTTTAATGATTGCATTAAGCAGTTGCACCGTTAAACCCGAAGCAATAAATATTGGAAAAGATAATTGTTACTTCTGCAAAATGGCAATTTCTGATAACCGTTTTGGCGGCGAAATAATTTCGAAGAAGGGCAAGATTTTTAAGTTTGATGATGGCCATTGTCTGCTCTCATTCCTTCAATCAAAAACCTTGGAGCAAAACCAAATTGCTGATGTTTATCTAGTTGATTTTAGTGGTGATCATCAACTTTTAAAAGCCGATAAATCTTTTATTTTAAAAAGCGATTCGTTAAGAAGTCCGATGAACGGAAACATTGCTGCTTTTGCAAGCGAGGACAGTATGAAAAAAATAGTAAAGCAATATTCGGGTGATGAATTAACATGGAATCAATTAAACAAATGAAACATGTTTTCATTATATTATTTTGTTTTTGTTACAGCCCAACAATAAGTGCAAGAACCCTGCGTGTTGGTAAAGCTCAAACTTTTAAAACAATTACCAATGCAGTAGCTGCGGCAGTTGCAGGCGACACCGTTTTAGTGGATGCGGGTTTATATCACGAACACAACTTAGTGCTCGATAAAAAAATTGTACTTAAAGGGAAAAATTTTCCTGTACTCGATGGCGAAAATAAATACGAAATAATTTCAATCAAGGCCGATGCTGTTGTGGTTGATGGATTTAAAATTATTCATTCGGCCATTTCGAGTATTGTTGATTATGCAGGTATAAAAATTTATAATTCCAAAAATGTAATTATTGAAAATAATATTTTAGACGATACTTTTTTTGGCATTTATGCTCAGTACGGAAAAAATTGTATCATCAAAAACAATTCACTTACTGCTCATCAAACAGAAGAGCAGCAAAGCGGTAACGGCATACATTGCTGGAAGAGCGACAGTATGCAAATTATTGGAAATAAAATTAGCGGTCACCGCGACGGGATTTATTTTGAGTTTGTTACCAATTCAATTATCTGGCGTAATACTTCTGTCAAAAATATTCGGTATGGATTGCACTTTATGTTTTCGAGCAACGATACTTATATCACCAACAGTTTTAAAAATAACGGTTCGGGTGTTTCGGTAATGTTTTCGCATGATGTAAAAATGTTTAATAATAATTTTAAAGAAAACTGGGGTGATGCAGCGTATGGTTTGTTGCTGAAAGAAATTTCGGACAGTTATATCGAAGGAAATTATTTCGAAAAAAATACCAGCGGCATTTATATGGAAGGTGCCAGCCGTATTAATATGCAAAAAAATACTTTTAAAAATAACGGATGGGGAATGAAGATTCAGGCAAGTTGCATGGATATAGTGGTTAAGAAAAATAATTTTATAGGAAATACTTTCGATGTAGGAACCAATGGCAGCCTGGTTTTAAACACATTCGTAAATAATTACTGGGATAAATATGATGGTTATGATCTGAACAAAGATAATGTGGGCGATGTACCATACAGGCCGGTAAGTATGTACTCGATGATTGTAGAAAAAAATCCGCCGGCCATGATGTTATTCAGAAGTTTTATGGTATCGTTACTCGATAAAACAGAAAAAGTATTGCCAAGTTTAACGCCCGAAAATTTGAAAGATAATTTTCCGATGATGAAAAAATTATTTTAATAATACAATGTTGAGTAATGATTTGAACGTTGAAGAGTGTGACGCCGGTAAAGTTTGATTGAAAAACAAAAGTTGGTTCAATAAAATAAATAATTATGATTATTGCAAGCAATGTATCGAAGCAGTTTGGAAAATTAAAAGCGCTGGATAACGTTTCTGTTGCCTGTAAAAAAGGTGAATGCATTGCATTGATTGGCCCCAACGGAAGCGGTAAAACAACTTTAATTAAAAGTATTTTGGGAATGGTGGTACCCGATAGCGGCTTTATAACTTTTAAT
>DATAMD010000462.1:0-2528 GCA_036260755.1 Chitinophagaceae bacterium
AACTGGAAGAAAACCCTGCACTGGAAATGGCCGAAGAAGATGGCAATGATGATGGGGATGAAATGAAAGATGAATTTGAAAGTACCGAAGAAGAATACGATCTGGATGGAAGTGAAGATGAGTACGAAGATTTAGACATCAGCGAGTATGTTGTTGACGATGATGGCGAGATTGCCGATTATAAAATGAAGGATGATAATTATCCGGAGATGGATGATAAAAAAGTAGTACCCATAAAAAATGAAAATACTTTTTTTGATGTGGTGATTAATCAGTTGGGATTATTGGAATTGGATGAACGGCGATTTAAAATTGCCGAACAAATTGTTGGCAGTTTGGATGATGATGGTTATTTGCGCCGGGAATTAAGCAGCATTGTTGATGATCTGGCTTTCAGGCAAAATGTGATGACGGATGAAAAAGAAGTGGAAGGTATTATTAAACAAATACAGCAATTCGATCCGCCGGGAGTTGGCGCCAGAAATTTACAGGAATGTTTATTGCTGCAATTAGAAAGAAAAATTAATGAAGAAAAAAGTGTTGAACTGGCCATTAAAGTTTTAAGTAAATATTTTGATGAGTTTACAAAAAAACATTACGAAAAAATTCAGCGCGGATTAAATTTGGATGATGATCAAATTAAAGATGTAATCAATCAAATCATCAAATTAAATCCAAGGCCCGGCGGTAATATCGGCGAACTAAATAAGGCCGAAAGTTATATTGTTCCCGACTTTTATATTTTAAACAATGGCGGCGTTTTAGAATTATCATTAAATTCACGTAATGCGCCGGATCTGCGTGTGAGCGAGGGTTACAGAGATATGATGAAAGAATATGAGCGTGGTGCAAAAAAAGATAAGCGCCAAAAAGAGGCGGTTCTTTTCATCAAACAAAAAATAGATTCGGCTAAATGGTTTATTGAAATGATCCAGCAACGACAGCATACTTTGCTGATTACAATGGATACCATCATGAAACATCAGAAAGAGTTTTTTTTAACCGGCGATGAAACAGAAATGCGGCCAATGATCTTAAAAGATATTGCCGAAAAAACCAATCTCGATATTTCAACGGTTAGTCGCGTGGCCAACAGCAAATTTGTACAAACAGAATTTGGAACATTCCGGTTAAAATTTTTCTTCAGCGAAAGTTTAAGTACCGACAGCGGCGAAGAAGTTAGTACCCGTGAAGTGAAAAAAATATTAAGCAACCTGATTGAGGCAGAAGATAAACGGAAACCTTTAAGCGACGAAGAATTAACTGATATGCTTAACGAGAAAGGTTATAATATTGCCCGCCGCACAGTTGCCAAATACAGAGAGATGCTGAATATTCCGGTGGCACGGCTGAGAAAAGAATTATAGATTACATGAATTAAATCGAATTACACGAATTATTTTTTAATCGAACCATCAATAAAAATAATACTCGCACATTCGTGTAATTCGTAAAAATTCGTGTAATAAAAATTGTGTAATAAAAATGCAAGAAACAGAAACATATAAACCATCCATTTTACTTCGCATACCTGCGAAAATTATTTCGTATGTTTTTCATCCGTTATTTATACCAACGTACATTTTTATTTTTTTGATGTTATGGTTTCCGTACGAATTTTCGAATATTACTGTATGGAAATTAAAGATGCGCTTCTTTGGTTTGTTTTGGTTTACGGCATTTTTTCCTGCATTTATTGTTTTTTTATTATGGCGTTTAAAATGGAGTGAGAGTATTTATTTGCGTACGCAGAAAGACCGTATTATCCCTTTTTTTGTAACCATGTTTTTTTTATTGGTGGATGTATTATTTAAGCCGCAATTTTACCGATCAGCCTATTGTGCTTAAGTTTTTTTATTTCGGAATTTTTATTTCAACATCATTTGGAGTTATCATCAATAATTACATAAAAATAAGTTTGCACGCAATGGCCATGGGCGCTGCATCGGCGGCCATCATTTTGTTCGCCTTATTTTATCATACACAAATAACAACAGCCATCAGCATCACTTTTTTATTAACCGGAATTGTTTGCAGCAGCCGGTTAATTGTAAGCGATCACACTAATGCCGAAATTTATATCGGATTGTTTGTCGGAATTATTTGCCAGTTGATAGGTTACCGGTTTGCGATTTAATTTTTTATGTAGCAGACTTTTGTAATGCTGTGCAGCTTTTGTTGCGTCGCACACTTCAGCGTTCAGATCATCCTTTATCAGATTAATAAAAATAAAAAACGTCGGGCTAAAATTTCAGCCCGACGTTTTTTTTATTCAAAAAGAAATTAGACTTCTTCGAAAATTAACGTAATCATCTTTCGACAGGCTCAAGATTGACATCAACTTTACGTTCGAGATGTCAGGCTGTATTCTAAGATCAACAAACAGCCAATTTTTTTTAGGCTGCTTGTAAATAGTTCTCAACAAAAGGGGTTTGACGCTTAATAACGGCAAACATTCTGTATAAAATTTTATTTCGAACGACGTTAATGGTGCTCATTTTTGATTTACCCATTTCCACACGTTTTAA
>DATAMD010000014.1:0-1732 GCA_036260755.1 Chitinophagaceae bacterium
TTCGATTCAAAAAATCTTCGCCTGGCACATTATCCCGAAGGCGTTAATCCTTTGGAAGATGGCAGTTTAGATAATTATGAAGTAATTAGAATTGATGTTACCAAATTAACACGCGAAGCTTTAAAAGATTTTAAAGAATTAGGTGTTAAAGAAAGAGACCGTGCAAAAAACATGTTTGTTCTCGGTTTCATTTATTGGATGTATAACAGAAGTTTGGACACTACCATCGATTTTCTGAAAGATAAATTTGGCAAAAAAGAAATAATTCTTCAAAGCAATATTAAAGTATTACAAGCCGGATATAACTACGGTGATACCACCGAAACTTTTACATCGCGATACACTATTGAAAAAGCAAAATTGCCTGCAGGTTCTTATCGCAATATTATGGGTAATGCCGCATTGGCAATGGGTTTGGTTGCTGCCGGCGAAAAAAGCGGATTAAAATTATTTCTTGGTTCCTATCCTATTACACCGGCAACAGATATTTTACAGGACTTAAGTAAATACAAAGCATTTGGTGTAAAAACATTTCAGGCCGAAGATGAAATTGCAGCTATTTCTTCTGCAATCGGCGCAAGCTATGGCGGCTCGTTAGGAATTACTACCACTTCTGGTCCGGGTATGGCTTTAAAAACCGAAGCGATGGGCTTGGCAATGATGTTAGAAATTCCATTGGTAATTGTAAACATTCAACGTGGCGGTCCATCAACAGGTTTACCTACAAAGACCGAACAAAGCGATTTAATGCAGGCTTATTATGGCAGAAACGGCGAATGCCCAATACCTGTTATTGCTTCATCAACCCCAAGCGATTGTTTTGATGTGGCATACGAAGCTTGCCGCATTGCAGTACAGCACATGACTCCTGTTATTTTATTAAGTGATGGATATATTGCCAATGGCGCCGAACCATGGAAATACCCTGTGGCAGCCGATTTGCAGCCAATTGATATTGCGTTTAAAACAAAATTGGATGAAGGTGAAGAAACTTTTCTTCCCTATAAACGTGATGAAAAATTAGTTCGCCCATGGGCCATCCCGGGTACTGCCGGATTTGAACATCGCATTGGTGGTTTGGAAAAACAAGATTTAACAGGTGCTGTAAGTTATGATACCGATAACCATCAGTTCATGATTAAAACAAGGCAGGCTAAAGTTGATAAGATTGCAGATTATATTCCTTTACAAACTATAGACAGCGGTGCCGAAAAAGGAAAAGTATTGGTATTAGGATGGGGTTCAACTTATGGTGCCATTAAAAGTGCCGTGTTGGAATTACAAGCCGAAGGCCATGCAGTAAGTCATGCACATCTTCGTTACATCAGGCCTTTCCCTAAAAATTTAGGCGAGATCATTAATAATTTCGATAAAGTTTTAATTCCTGAAATCAATAACGGGCAATTGATAAAAATTATCCGTGATCAATATCTGGTAGATGCAAAAGCATTTAATAAAATGATGGGAATACCAATTACCAAAGGCGAATTGATTGATGTGATTAAAGAAATGTTGTAATAAATTTTTTTCAAATATTTTAAAACGTCAAGTTGAAATTTTCGGTTTGACGTTTTTTTATTAACCCTCTTCAGAAATCAATGCTTCGACAAGCTCCTTTAGACCAAAATAGAAAATAGTTCTTTGACAAATTGGATAGAAAATAAAAAGACGAAAGAAATTTGTGAAAAGAAAGTGGGGTGAACTTAGACAAGCTCCAGACCTAAGGTCTATA
>DATAMD010000018.1:0-4137 GCA_036260755.1 Chitinophagaceae bacterium
AATAGAATCAGATCGAAGATGGTCGTAATGTCCTCGTGTTTCCAAAGCTGAAACTGATTCAGTAATAATAAGCGAACTGGATAGTATTGTTAAAGTATTAGACAATACACGGCCAACCGTTACAGCTAATAATGTAGTTGACACTTCTAACAAATTATTGATAGCGAATGTTGCAGATTTAATTGGATATAATTATCATACTAATTACTGGAATAGAGATACTATCTCAAAATTTTGGGGAAATAAACCGCTTATTATTACTGAATCAGTTTCAGCTTTGGAAACACGAGGACATTACGACCATCTTCGATCTGATTCTATTCGTTATTGGCCGGGTCCAAATTGGGATGACCCCTGTAATACCTGTAATTCAGATTTAACTGTTAATGCTTATGATAATGTAGCTGCAGGTTGGGGTACAACTCATGAAGAAGCTTTGAAGTTGTTTCAAAAAAATGATTTCATTTCCGGAGAATTTATCTGGACGGGCTTCGATTATATAGGAGAGCCTATACCATATCCTTGGCCTGCCCGAAGTGCCTATTTTGGGGTTATTGATTTGGCCGGTTTTCCTAAAGATGTTTATTATTTATATCAAAGCGTGTGGACTGACAAAACGGTGTTGCATATTTTACCGCATTGGAACTGGAAGATTGGCGATTCTGTTGATGTATGGGCTTATTATAATCATGCCGATGAAGTGGAATTGTTTTTAAACGGAAAATCATTGGGCTCAAAGAAAAAATCGGGCGATGATTTGCATGTAATGTGGCGTGTTCCTTTTACTGTAGGTACATTGAAAGCTGTATCGAAAAAAGATGGGAAAATTGTATTGACAAAAGAAATTAAAACAGCCGGAAAGCCTGCTAAAATTGAATTAACAGCTGATAGAAAAAGCATTAAGGCAGATGGAAAAGATTTGTCGTTTATTACAGCCAGAGTGGTAGATGCAGCAGGAAATATTGTTCCGGATGCTGATAATTTAATTCAGTTTTCTGTAAAAGGCGATGCTGAAATTGCAGGCACTGATAATGGATTGCAGACAAGTATGGAATCTTTCAAAAGTAGTCGGCATAAGGCTTTTAACGGATTGGCATTAGTTGTTGTTCAGTCAAAAGAAAAAGAAGGTAATGTAATTGTTACCGCTTCTTCTCAAAGCCTGCAAACAGCATCTCTGATTATCTCAACCAAAAAATAATGATTAAAAATTTACAACTTGAATTAAGTTGAAGAACATAAATTGAAAATATGAAATCTGCCTTTTTATTTAAAACTATTAATAAATATTCCATGAAATTTTTAATGAAGCTGATAATATTGTTTTTTATTTTTTCTTCAGTCAAAGGGCAAAATGCTGCACGTTTCTTCCCCGAAGAAAATTTAATCACCACCGGCATTTATTATTATCCTGAACATTGGAACGAAAACCAGTGGGAACGCGATATTAAAAAGATAGCCGACATGGGCTACGAGTTTGTACACCTTGCAGAATTTGCCTGGTTTAAATTAGAACCCGAAGAAGGGAAATTTAATTTTACATGGCTTGACAAAGTTGTAAACCTTTGCCAAAAACATAATTTAAAAGTGTTGATGTGTACGCCATCGGCAACCATGCCGGCGTGGATGAGAGATAAATACCCCGAAACACATATCATGTACGGAAATTATCTTCGTGGCGAAAACGGCACACGTGGTTTGGGTTCTATCGTTAATCCAAAATATAAATTTTTTGTTGAAAGAATTGTTGCCGAAATGGCAAAACATTATGGACAAAATAAAAATGTTATTGGCTGGCAGTTAGATAATGAACCCGATGCAAAAACCGATTATAGTCCATCATCTCAAATTGCTTTTCGGCAATGGTTAAAAAACAAATACAAAAACATTGATTCGCTCAACACCACGTGGGGCAATGCTTTCTGGAGCCAATGGTTTAATAATTTTAATCAAATAATTATTCCTAATACAACATTAGTTAATTGGTGGGGAAATAATCCTCATGCTTTGATAGATTTAAAAAGATATTCGGCTGATGCGCAGGCAAACTTTTTAGATTTTCAATCAACCATTTTACGAAAATATATTACTGCCAATCAATACATCACTACCAATTATACAGCGGTTAGTCCCTTTGCAAACCCGCGTCTTACAAAGAAGATGGACTTTGCAACTTATACTGCTTATCCCAATGGCGGCGGTGGCAATCTTGGCAACCTTGGATTTAGATTGGGCGATAGTAAAACAGTTTTGTTTGCATCGGAATATTATAAATCTGTTGGTGGTTTTACAGGCGTGATGGAAATGCAACCGGGTCCGACAAACTGGGCAGGGTTTGCATCTTTACTTTATCCCGGAGCGGTTAGAATGTGGCTGTATCACAGCTTTGCAGCCGGTGGCAGAGTTGCCTGCTCGTATCGTTTCCGGCAAATCTTGTATGGATCAGAACAATATCATGCAGCCGTTATTAAAACAGATGGCGTAACACCTTCGCAAGGCGGCGAAGAATATATTCAGTTCAACAAAGAAATAAAACAACTGCGTGAATTGTATAAACCCAATGCACAAATTCCCGAAAAATTGACGGCACGCAAAACAGCTATTGTTTGGAATCTTGAAAACTATTGGACGATCGACAGGCAAAAACAAAACACGCAATGGGATACATGGAATTATCCAATCAAATTTTTAGAAATGGCTAAATCATTCGGCGCACCGGTTGATGTGGTGGATGAAAAAGCCGACTTAACAAATTATAAAGTTGTTATCATTCCTGCTTATCAAATGGCAGATGCTTCATTGATAAAAAAATGGAACGATTATGTTGCACAAGGCGGACATTTAATTATTACTTGCCGCACCGCCACAATGAATCGCGACGGTCATTTTTGGGAAGGCGAAACCGCAGCACCGCTTTCAAATTTAATAGGCGCACATATCAAAACAACCGATATGCTTCCACCATATAATAAAGGCGATATTCTTTCAAATCAAAATCATTACGCATGGAATATTTGGGGCGATTTACTGTTGCCCGATGAAGGCACAACTGCATTGGCAACTTACAACGATCAATTTTATAAAGGTAAAGCCGCTGTTGTAAAACACAGTATTGGCAAGGGTTCTGTAACATATATTGGTACTGTTACCGATGATATGAAAATGGAAAAAGAAATTTTAAAAGATAATTATATTGATGCCGGCGCAACAGTTGAAAACTATCCGGCAGGAGTGTATGTTTATTGGCGTGATGGTTTTTATGTGGCAGTAAATTACTCTTCAAATAATTTTGAAATGAATGTATCGGCAACAGCAAAAATTTTAATTGGCGATAAAACACTGAAGCCTGCGGGTGTGCTGGTTTGGAGTGAATGATGTTTAATTTGAAGATTTGGAAATGTGAGAATGCAAATTATAAATGAAAAAAACAAAGCATATTTTAATCATAATTTATAACTAAATAACATGAAAAATTTAATTGTCTTATTTACACTTATTTCGTTCACATGTAACATAAATGCACAACGAACAATTAATGTTGATTACAATAAAACAGCCGGTAAACTAAATACCATGTTTAAAGAATGTGTTGGTGCAGGCAGGGCCAATGAAGGATTGCGGGCCGATTGGCAACAACAACTCTCTTACGTTCACAAACAATGCGGATTCAAATATATTCGCATGCACGGTTTGCTTACTGATGATATGGCGGTATATACCGAAGACAACAAAGGCAATCCTGTTTACAGCTATATGTATGTGGATGCTTTGTACGATTATTTATTAAGTATTGGAATGAAACCCTTTGTGGAATTGGGTTTTATGCCCAATGCCTTAGCGAGTGGCAATAAAACAATTTTTTGGTGGCGGGGAAATGTAACGCCGCCAAAAGATTACAACAAATGGGAAGCATTTATGAAAAATTTGGTGCAGCATTTTACAGAAAGATATGGTGAGGAAGAAGTAAAGAGCTGGTATTTTGAAGTGTGGAACGAACCTAATTTATCGCCCGGTTTTTGGAGCAGCACGCAAGATGAATATTTTAAATTGTACGATTATACTGCAAAGACCATTAAAAGTGTAAACAAAAATTATAAAGTAGGAGGCCCAGGAACTGCAGGCGCAGCATGGGTTCCGGAG
>DATAMD010000299.1:0-12052 GCA_036260755.1 Chitinophagaceae bacterium
CGGTGCTGGGCAATAACAAATATGGCGGTGTTCCGTTAGTGGTTACCCAATCTAAATTCCAAAATGCCAGCACATTTTTTGAATGAGCAGGGAAATGAAAATATTTGCGAACATCGAGCATTAAAGAACTCCAATTTTCCTCGCTTCCTAAAAATGTTTGATTGGAACGATATACCAAATTGTAGTACCATCCATTTTGAGGATTGATTTGATTAAGCCTCGAATCATACAATAATCTGAATGCAAGTCCAACAGATGTTTCTCCTTTGCCTAACTCAGCTGTTAATAAAGAATCTTTTCTTCTTGTTAATGGATCCAATGCTCTGATACCCCAGAAATCATCATAATAAATGCCAAGACCAATGTAAAAATTTTTTGCAACAGATTTTAAAATTGTTTCATGCAATTTTATAGAACTGAAATTAATGGTAACTCCTTTATTAGGATCTGTTCTTCCGCCTAAACCAAAAATACTGGAAGGATAGGATATGAAACGATTATCGGAAATGATATTATATTTCCCGCCTTTTGTCCAGATATCTGCCTGAAACGGAATGATGGTCTGATTATATTGCGAATAAGTTAAACTTGTAGAAATACTCGACAATTTTGCATCGGCGCTATTATCATTATAGTAAGCAAGGTTTGCGCTTAATATTCCGGCAAATCCTGTTTGCAAAGTATACCCTGCTGCAGGAACAAAAGAAAAATGCCGTTGGTTTTCCTTAGAAGCATTATCTATTTCGAATAAAGGTTTTCTATTTTTCGATTTACTGCGAAAAACATCCTTAATATCGCGTTCGTTCGAAAAATCTTGTTCAACAGGGGTTATGAGCGAATCTTTTTTTAAGGATTGATTGACCTGAGCAAAATCAACATTAAAAAAACAGAATGCACAAGAAAATAAAAGAAAATATTGCTTTTTCAATAAACGGGAATTAAAGTTTAAAATCAAGATATAAAAAGATACCGCAAAAGCAGACGGTATTCTTTTACATATCATTTACAATTTTTTTATAGCTGGTAACAATCCCTTTAATTAAGGATGAGCTGAAACCCTGATGCTCCATTTCGTTTAAACCTGCAATGGTACAGCCTTTTGGCGTTGTTACTTTATCTATCTCCTGTTCAGGATGTGTTTTTCTTATCAGCAATAAATCTGCAGCGCCTTTTGCTGTTTGCGCTGCAATTAATGCTGCGGTTGCTGCACTGAAACCAATTTCAATTCCGGCCTGAATATCGGCACGAATAAACCTTAATGCAAATGCAGTTCCGCTGGCCGCTAAAACTGTTGCGGCATCCATTAATTTTTCTTCGATGAAAACAGTTTTACCTAATTGATTAAATAAATCTTTTACGTAATTAATCTGATCAGTTTCGGCATTACTGCTGCAAACACAGGTCATGCTTTCCTGAATTGCAATTGCTGTGTTAGGCATAGCACGAAAAACAGCAAAAGAGTTATCCAGCAACTCTTCTATTTCTTTAATCCAAATTCCGGTAGCAACACTTATTAAAACATGTTTACCGGCTTCAAGCTTTGGCTTAATTCCATTCAAGACATCTTTTAGCTGAAAAGGTTTAACTGCAAGAATTATATAATCGGCAAATGCAGCAGCATCGTTATTATCATTACTTATTTTAATTCCTTTTGATTGCAGCGATGCTAATGTTTCGATATTTCTTTTGGTAATGAGAATATCCTGAGGTAACACAAACCCGCTGCCAATCAATCCTTCAGCAATTGCTGTTCCTAAATTACCGCCGCCGATGATGGCTATTTTTTTGCTCATAAAATTTTATTAAGCTTTAATAAATTTTCAACTCCTTTAAATAATTTCTTACATAATCGTCAACACCTTCTTCCAAAGTATAGAAAGCATCGGTATATCCTGCATCATGTAATTTTTTCATATTTGCTTCTGTAAAATATTGATATTTGTCGCGGATATCTTCGGGCATATCTATAAAAATAATATTAGGTTCTAAATCTAATCCTTTGAATGTTGATGAAGCCAGATCATAAAAACTTCTTGCTTTGCCCGTACCTAAATTATATAAACCATTATTGCCCGCCGGCCATTTATTATTGCCCATCTTTTCCATCATCCAAAACATCACTTTCACTAAATCTTTTACATAAACAAAATCGCGAAGCTGTTGGCCATCTTTAAAATCGGGGCGGTGACTTTTAAATAATTTTACAACACCATCTTTTTTTATTTGATTGAATGAATGCCATATCACACTTGCCATGCGGCCTTTATGATATTCGTTAGGCCCGTAAATATTAAAGAACTTTAAGCCTGCCCAAAAAGGAGGACGATTTTTGTCACTCTGAGCTTGTCGAAGAGCCCATTTATCAAATTCATTTTTACTGATACCATACGGATTAAGCGGTTGCAATTTTGCAATTACTTCGTGGTCATCATCATAACCAAACTCGCCTGCACCATAGGTTGCAGCCGATGAGGCATAAATTAATGGAATGTTTTTTTCGGCACAATAATTCCAGATATCTTTTGAATATTGCACATTCAGTTCTTCATGAATTGCATAATTAAATTCGGTGGTATCGGTTCTTGCACCCAGATGAATTACAAAATTAATTTTTGGATTATTTTTTTGTAACCAATCAAATAAATTATAGCGTTCAACAATCTGTGTGAACTTTTTTGATTCCCAATTTTTACGTTTTTCTTCCACACCAAAATCATCCACTAAAATTAAATTTTCAAATCCCTGTTCATTGAAATATTGAACCATGCAAGACCCGATAAATCCTGCAGCGCCGGTGACTATTATGCCCCCAACCCCTGAAGGGGTGTTTTGTAAACTTGTTGATTTTTCCTGTAAGTAGCTCATGTAAATAGTTTTTAAAAATTCCCCTTCAGGGGTTCGGGGCTATAATAATTTTTCTATTGCTGTATCGTATTTCTCTTTCCATTCTTTTACACTTCCCCAATTTTCTTCATTAATTTTTATTGCATTGCTTGTAACAACGCCAAGTTTAGTGACAGTTATGCCCAAAGTTTTACTTCTGTCTTCTATTTCCTTTATTCTATCTTCTTTTATAGTAACCACCACCCTGCTTTGCGCTTCACCAAACCAATATGCATCTTTTCTAAAACCGTTTGTATCAGCAGTAACATCAAATCCAAGATTGCGGTTAAAGCCTTTTTCCAACAGCGTTACAAGTAATCCGCCTTCGCTGATATCGTGTGCCGACTGAATTAATTTTTGTTTGATGATTGACGAAATAAATTGTTGTACTTTATACTCTTCATCAATATCAAAATGCGGCGCAGAAGAATATTCAATATTTTTTATTTTATGAATATATTCTGATGAACCAATATCATTTTGTTGTGTACCAATCAAAACAATCACATCACCTTCTTCTTTAAAATCTAATGTCATTCTGTTTTCAAAATCATCTAAAATTCCAACCATTCCAATTGTTGGTGTTGGATAAACAGGGCCTTCGGGATTTTGATTATAGAAACTAACATTACCACCGGTAACAGGCGTATTAAATTTACGGCAGGCATCGCCCATGCCTGTAACAGCTTGTACAAACTGATAATATACTTCGGGATCGTAAGGGTTACCAAAATTTAAACAGTTGGTTACGCCAATCGGTTCACCGCCGCTGCAAACCACGTTGCGTGCTGCTTCTGCAACAGCAATCATTCCGCCTGTATAAGGATCGGCAAAAACATATTTGCTGTTACAATCTGTTGTAACGGCCAAGGCCTTGCCTGTTCCTTTTGCTAAAATAATGGCTGCATCGCTTGGTGCATTGGTACTTGCATTGGCAGCACCAACCATGCTATCGTACTGAACTGTTACCCATCTTTTACTGGCTATATTTGGGATTTGAATAATTTTTTCTGCAACAGTTTTTAATTCTTCTGCGTTTGCAATATCTTGTACATCCGACATTTTAAAATCTGCAATCAGCGATAAATATTTTGGCTCGGTATATTCTCTTGTATATTGCGGCGCGCCGCCACCCAACACTAATTCATGTGCAGGAACTGAAGCTTCCAATTGCCCATGCATATAAAAATTAAGTATTCCGTCATTGGTTACTTCACCAATTTCGCTGCAAGGCAAATCCCATTTTTCGAATACTTTTAAAACAGCATCTTCTTTTCCTCTTTCAACACAAATCAGCATACGCTCCTGACTTTCGCTCAATAATAATTCCCATGCCTTCATATTTTTTTGACGCGTAGGAACTTTATCCAAATCAATGCGCATACCAACGCCGCCTTTGGCACTCATTTCTGCAGTAGAACAAATAATGCCTGCTGCACCCATATCCTGCATGCCAACAACAGCGCCTGTTTCAGCCAATTCCAAACATGCTTCCAATAATTTTTTCTCCTGAAATGGATCACCCACCTGTACTGCCGGCAATTCTTCTGTACTTTCGGCAGTAATATTTGCCGATGCAAAAGATGCACCGCCAATACCATCTTTACCGGTGGCACTTCCAACAAAAAATATAGGGTTACCAATTCCTTCGGCGGTAGCACTAATCATTTTATCGGCTTTCATAATACCAACACTCATGGCATTTACCAATGGATTGGTATGATAACAATCTTCGAAATAAATTTCACCACCAACTGTTGGCACACCAAAACAATTGCCGTAATGGCCAATGCCATGCACTACACCGGCTAATAAACGTTGTGTTTTTTTATCATTTATATTTCCGAAACGAAGACTGTTTAATGAAGCGATGGGCCTTGCACCCATGGTAAAAATATCGCGTTGAATACCGCCAACGCCCGTTGCTGCACCCTGAAAAGGTTCGATTGCCGAAGGGTGATTGTGCGATTCTATTTTAAACACCACACCAAAACCATTGCCCATATCCATTAATCCTGCATTCTCTTCGCCTGCTGCCACCAACATTCTTCCACCATTGCGCGGCAAAGTCTTTAACCACTTGATTGAGTTTTTATAACTGCAATGCTCGCTCCACATAGCACTAAACGTGCATAGTTCTGTAAAATTGGGTGTACGGCCGAGCTTTTGTTTGATGAGTTCAAATTCTTCGGCGGTTAATCGAAGTTCTTCTGCGGTTTTAACTGTTATTTCCATGATGCCGCGAAGTTAAGAAAGTGAAATGGGCAGACAATACTAATTATTAAAGTAATTATATTTTATGTATAGAATTTGCTGATAAATATTTGGGATCGCACTTTTTTTAATCATTATTATCAAAAGAAAGCATATCGATTTGTTTTATTTTAAAAAGAATACCGGCAAAATATCAATTGTTATTGGAAACATTTATGGGATAATTAATATTCTTTTCGTTGCGTATTTATTATTTAAAGCTTTAAAAAAGATCAATAAAATATGATAATTTTATGGTCAGCAAAACTACAAATACAGTCCTGATGCCGGATTGCCCTGACCTTTAAAAATAAAACCAATGACAAACCATCTTAGTAAATATTGCTTTGCAATATTATTGTTTCCGTTATTTTCTTTTGCACAAACTAAAAACGATACGCTTTGCATAATCCAGATAAATGATGTGTACGAAATATCGCCTCTTCAAAATGGCAAAGCCGGAGGTATGGCAAGGGTTGCATCAATTATAAAAGAAAATAAAAAACATTATCAAACATTCGCGGTTGTTGCAGGTGATTTTTTAAACCCTTCGGTAATGGGTACTGCTTCGTATGAAAATGAAAAGATAAATGGCCGTCAAATGGTTGATCTGTTTAATCATGCAGGAATAAACTTAGTAACTTTTGGCAACCACGAATTTGATATTCCCCAAAAAGTATTGCAGCAAAGAATCAATGAATCAAATTTTACATGGATCAGCAGTAATGTTTTTGAGAAGGACAGTGCAGGCAATGAATCGGCTTTTTATAAACTAAGTAGCGATATAAAACGGCCATTCAATCAAACCTATACACTTTCATCAAAGCACAAACAATTTACGGTTACTTTCTTTGCACTAACATTAGCGGCTAATCAACAAAATTTTGTTTCGTATCATGATTATAACAGCAGCCTTAAACCTATCATCGCCAAACAAAACAATCCGAAAAATATATTGATAGGGTTAACACATTTATTATATAAAGAAGACAGCCTGTTGATGGCTGAATATCCTGCTGTTAAATATATCATCGGCGGGCACGAACATCAGAACATGAAAATAAAAGCGGGTAATGGTTATGTAACAAAAGCAGATGCCAACGCAAAAAGCATTTACAAACATTTAATCTATCTTAATAAAAAAGGCTTGCCCCAAATCAGCAGTCAATTAATTAATCTCGACGAAAGCATAACTAAAGATTCTTCTGCAAATGCACTGGTAGATAAATGGGAACAGATAGCTTATCAGTCGTTCAGAAAAATGGGCTTAGAGCCAACCAATTCGGTGTGTACATTAAAAGATACATTAAATGGTTTGGAATCATCAATCCGTTTTGAACAAAACAATATGGGCGCACTTGTTGCCGATGCGATGATGTATAACGATAGTTTAGTTGATGCGGCCATTATTAACAGCGGTTCTATCAGGATTGATGATAAAGTTGCAGGCGACATCAGCGAATTGGATATTATAAGAATAATGCCATTTGGCGGCAAGCTGATTGACCTTTCTGTGAAAGGCAATTTATTATTACAAATACTTAATACAAATGATAGTCGCAAAGGCTTGGGCGGATATCTGCAAATGAGTAAAGGTTTTGAAAAGATAAACGGAGTATGGTATTTAAAAAATGCCGATGTTGCTGAAGACAAAATTTATAAAATAAGAACGATAGAATTTCTTGCATCCGGAAAAGAAACCGGTCTCAGTTATTTTAAAACAGACAATCCCGATATTACCTCTGTAATATCTGTTACCAACCGAGTTGATAATACACCGGTTGATATCCGAAAACAATTGATTGCGTATTTGAAGGCAGGAAGTTTTTAGCAGCGATGGTTGGTTGGAGAAACTTTTTATTGAAGACCGACGGAGAGAGTATTATTACTAATTAATCCGTTGACGGAATTAATTTGCTAAAGCATCTTTAGCGCTGTTAACAGGTTTATGTAATTGGTAAAACCTGAAAACTTAGACACCAACAAAAAAATTAGCTCGAAGAAAATAACAAAAGTGAAAATATTCATATTCGCATTTTTTACATATTTATACTTTTCTAAAAAAATTTTAATTATTTTAATAAATCACTTTAAATTTGTGCGAAAATTAAATTTTTCGATTAATTTATTAATAACTTATTATTTTTTAATATTAAAACAAGGAATGATGGCGCTAATTAAACTTGAGTACATTTGGCTGGATGGTTACAAACCCACACAAAGCCTTCGCAGTAAAACCAAAATTGTAAATTCAGATGAGTTTGACGGAACACTTAAAGACCTTCCCATGTGGTCATTTGATGGTTCTTCAACCGAACAAGCACCGGGCGGCTCATCCGATTGTTTATTAAAACCCGTTTATTTTGTAAAAGACCCGCTTCGCAGAGATGCATATTTAGTAATGTGTGAAGTTTTAAATGCCGATGGAACAGCTCACGCATCTAATGGCAGAGCACTTATTGAAGATGATGACAATGATTTTTGGTTTGGATTTGAACAAGAATATTTTTTATGGAACA
Organism: Chitinophagaceae bacterium; assembly: GCA_036260755.1. GTDB lineage: Bacteria > Bacteroidota > Bacteroidia > Chitinophagales > Chitinophagaceae > CAIQDX01. Next base: position 7,656 of record DATAMD010000299.1, read on the forward strand.
CAGCTACTAATAAACCGGTTGGGTTTCCTGAAGGTGGATTTCCCGGTCCGCAAGGCCCTTACTACTGTTCAGTAGGTGCTTATAATGCATTTGGCCGTAATATTGTTGAAGAACATTTAGATGCTATTATTGATGCAGGAATAAACGTTGAAGGTATTAATGCTGAAGTTGCAACCGGACAATGGGAGTTTCAAATTTTTGCTAAAGGTGCTAAAGAAGCCGGAGATCAGGTATGGGTAGCCCGTTATTTATTAGAAAGAATTGGCGAAAAATATGGCGTTGCAATTAACTGGCATTGTAAGCCATTGGGTGCTTTAGATTGGAATGGCAGTGGCATGCATGCAAACTTCTCCAATACCACTTTAAGAACTTGCGGAAGTAAAGAAACTTTCGAAAAAATATGTGAAGCTTTCAGACCCCTTGTTAAAGAACACATTGAAGTTTATGGAGCCGATAATCATTTACGCTTAACAGGTAAACACGAAACAGCATCTATCCACGATTTTTCTTATGGTGTTTCTGATCGCGGCGCATCAATTCGTATTCCTGTAATGGTTCCTGCAAAAGGTTGGAAAGGATATTTAGAAGATCGCAGACCCAACTCGGCAGCCGATCCTTATAAAGTAGCCGCAAGAATTATTAAAACGGTTAAATCTGTAAAAGCATAGAAATTATTATTAATTTTTTTCTGCAAACTCCGATATTAAATTATCGGAGTTTTTTTATTTTTAGTGAACATTTTTCACTTCTTTTGTACCCTAAAATTTCCTATCATGTCATTAAGAACTCTTGCAATCAAAGAACTTTCTTCTGATAAAAACAAAATTGAAATAAGCAGTTCAACAAAAATTACAGCCTTGTTTGGCGAAAATGTTTTTACACTTAAAACTGCCAGAGAATATTTAAGCGATGAATCGTATAAAAGCTTAGTAGGAAGTATTAAAGGCGGAAAAAAAATTGACAGGGCTGTTGCCGGAAGTATTGCTAATGGCATCAGGGCTTGGGCCGAGAGTAAAGGTGTAACACACTTTACACATTGGTTTCAACCATTAACAGGAACAACTGCTGAAAAACATGATAGTTTCTTTTCAATAAAAAGTGATGGTACAGCGATTGAAGAATTCGACGGCGGCGCTTTAATTCAGCAAGAGCCCGATGCATCTTCTTTTCCAAGTGGCGGCTTGCGTGCAACTTTTGAGGCAAGAGGTTATACAGCATGGGATCCATCATCTCCTGCATTTGTTATTGAAATTGGCCAGGGAAAAACTTTATGTATCCCCACAATATTTATTTCTTATACCGGCGAGTCTTTAGATTATAAAGCTCCGTTATTAAAAGCATTGGAAGCTTTAAATAATGCAGCAGTTGATGTGGCAAATTATTTTGATAAGAATGTAACTAAAGTAACTGCTACTTTAGGATGGGAACAGGAATATTTTGTAATTGATGAAGGATTAGCCAATGCTCGTCCCGATTTAGTACAATGCGGACGTACCGTATTTGGTGCTGCTCCTGCAAAAGGTCAACAATTAGAAGATCATTACTTCGGTTCTATTCCTGAAAGAGTATATGCTTTTATGAGGGACTTTGAAACTGAATGTTATAAATTAGGCATTCCGCTTAAAACAAGACATAATGAAGTGGCTCCTTCACAATTTGAAGTGGCTCCGATTTTCGAAGAAGTGAGTGTTGCGGTTGATCACAATTCTTTGTTGATGGATATTATGGACAGAGTTGCACGCCGTCATAAATTACGCGTACTCGTTCACGAAAAACCATTTGCAGGAATTAATGGCAGCGGTAAACACAATAACTGGAGTATGGCAACAGATACCGGCGTTAATTTATTATCTCCGGGCAAAACGCCAAAAACAAACTTGATGTTCTTAACTTTCTTTGTTAATACCATCAAAGCTGTTCATGATTATGCCGATTTATTAAGAGCATCAATCGCATCTGCCGGCAACGATCATCGTTTGGGAGCAAATGAAGCACCACCTGCCATCATCTCTGTTTTTGTTGGCCAGTATTTAGCAAAAGTGTTAGGTGAAATTGAATCAAGAGTTGGTGATAAATTTGATGAACAAGATGAAGCAATTTTAAAATTAGATATCCATCGTTCCATTCCAGAATTATTATTGGATAACACCGATAGAAACAGAACTTCTCCATTTGCATTCACCGGAAATAAATTCGAATTCCGTGCTGTTGGTTCTACTGCAAACTGCGCAAGCCCGATGACAGTATTGAATACCATCTTAGCCGAAACATTAAAAGGATTTAAGAAAGAAGTTGATGCTTTAATTGAAAAAGGTGATAAGAAAGAAATTGCAATCATGCACGTTATTCAAAAATATATTGTTGAAAGCAAAGCAGTATTATTTGAAGGTGATGGCTACAGCGAAGAATGGCATCATGAAGCAGAACGCCGCGGGTTACCAAATGTACGCACAACGCCTTTGGCATTGGATGCAATGGTTACCAAAAAAGCAAAACAATTATTCGAAAGCAACAATATTTATACGCATGCTGAATTAGAAGCAAGACATGAAATTGAACTTGAAAAATATCTTAAAAAAGTTCAGATCGAAGCAAGAATTATTGGCGACCTTGCGTTGAATCACATCATTCCTGCAGCAGTTAAATATCAAAATGCTTTGTTAGAAAATATCAACGGATTGAAAGCTGCCGGTTTACCAGAATCGGCTTACAGCAGCCAGTTGGCAATCGTTTCAAAAATCAGCGAACATGTTCAGGTAATATATACTAAAGTGCATGCTTTGGTTGAAGCAAGAAAAGTTGCCAATGCAATTACTGAAACAAGAACCAAAGCAATTGCTTACAACAGTCAGGTAAAAGATGCACTCTTTGATGACATCCGTTACCATGTTGATAAACTTGAACATTTGGTTGATGATGATTTCTGGAGTTTGCCTAAGTACAGAGAAATTCTTTTCTTAAGATAAGATAACATTTTAGAAAATTATCAAATAAAAAACCTTGCCGGAAATTACTCCGGCAAGGTTTTTTATTTGCCGCAACCGAATAGAGCAATCATTCCACCGAAAAAAGAATAATTAATCTTATGCTATTACTAACTTTTCGTTTCTAAAATATTTTTTATGAAAAAAATTATTGCATTAGCATCATTTATTGCTGCGTGCTCTTTTACTTCTATCATGGCGCAGCCACCCAATGGCTGGCAACAAATGACACCGGAACAACGAACTGCCATGATGAAAGAACGATATAAAGCGCTTGGATTAAATGATGTACAGGTTGATTCGGTTATTGCAATCAGCAACGATTTCAGGCCAAAAATGATGGCTCTCCGTGATCTTGATCAGGATACAAGACAAGCAAAAATGAAAGAGATAGCTGATGAAAGAAACAAAAGAATTGAAAAGGCTTTGCCTGCCGATCTTGCAAAAAAAGTAATTGAAGCAATGTCGCAGCAACGAGGAGGCGGAGGTCCCAAACAATAAAAATATCTTCACGCATTTTTATAAAAAAGCTCTGAAATTTCAGGGCTTTTTATTTTGTTTATATTTTTTAGTTGCACTTAATCTTAAAATAAGCATCAAGAGTTTTATAATTATTTGATTTGAAAACTTCTTAAATCCATTTTGATTAAGCCATATCATTTAAGAATCAAATTATAAACTTTATAATTTCTTCATCTCAAATAAAATTTACTGAACAAAGAATATATCTCTTAATCTGAAGAATTAAAAGTTCAATAACGAAGATTCATTTATTAGCTAATAATGAAAATAAAAAGACAATCTTTTTCGAGATTGTCTTTTATTAAAAGTGCGGGGAATAAAGGATTCAGCTTCCTATATAAATAGCTTATTATAATAAATTAAAGAATTAGAAGTTGCACGCTAATGTTATGCATTGCTGAATAATTAATTCGGAATAATAGTAGTTGTTTCAATATCCCAATGAGCAATCAGTAATTCGAATCTGTGTTGTTCGTCTTTTGCTAATTTTTCCAAATCAGGATATAATGCTTTTTTATACGGGGTGGTTAAATTTTCATCGAAGGCTAATGCTGCATTTTTAAAAACAATCACTACTCTAAAATCCCAACGAGAATCTTCACTGCTATGAAGCTTAGGTTTTGATGGTGTTACACTTATAATATCGCCTTTTTCTATCGCTTTCTTTAATAACGGATAATGGTTAACAGACCATAAATGAATAAACTCATCTGCATATCCCCATTTCACTTTATAATAATTTTCAACAGTAAAATATTCGTTTGTATTTTTTGATTGAGCAAACAAAATATTTGACTGAATAAATACAACAATTAATAATGCCAATACTTTTTTCATACTTAATAAATTTTATAACCTATGGGTTTTAATATTTCATCCTATTTTCCTGAA
>DATAMD010000171.1:0-14969 GCA_036260755.1 Chitinophagaceae bacterium
TAATCATCAAATCGCAAAACGATTTTAAAAAATTAGCGTTGTGTTTATTATTACCAATATTGTTTGTGGTGATGCAGGCATTGATCCGCCATTCATTTTATAACTTTTCTTTCGAAGGAATTAAGCAGGTACTGGATCCTTATTTCAGAAACCATGTAAATTATTCTGCCATGCTGGTTTGTTTGCTGGCAGTATTGTGGAGTGTAAGAAAACTAACGCCAATCAATCAATTCAGTTCTGCATTAATTAATGCTGGAATAGTAATTGGCCTTGCAGGATTAATATTTTCTTTTTCGAGGGGAGCCTGGATAGCATTGATTCTTGGCGTTTTTGCAGGAATGATTATTCATCTTAAAAAGATGAAAATAATTTTAATTGGTTCGATAGTTTCTCTATCAATTTTAATTGCATGGCTATCCATTAATAATAATTATTTAAAGTTTGCGCCCGATTATCAGCACACCATTTTTCATACCGATTTCGGCGAACATTTGCAGGCAACGGTTACATTAAAAGATGTTTCCAACGCCGAACGTTTTTATCGCTGGATTGCTGCGGTAAATATGATTATCGAAAAACCCATTACAGGATTTGGCCCAAATAATTTTTACGATAATTATAAATCGTTTACACGAAGCAGGTTTAAAACATGGGTAAGTAATAATCCCGATCATTCATCAGTTCATAATTATTTTTTACTTACCGCTTTAGAACAGGGAGTTACCGGATTGATTTTATTTTCTGCATTATTTTTTGGAATGATTTTGAAAACGCAACAATTATATAATCAGTTGCATAACAAATTTTATCGGACCATTGCAATAACAACAGGAATTGTTTTGGTAATGATCGGAACAGTTATTTTTTTAAGTGATTTGATTGAAACCGATAAAATAGGAAGCCTTTTCTGGCTTAGTTTAGGAACGATTTTTATTTTGCAGGATAAATTGACAGAAGAGCAACACTCAATTGCGACAAGGGTTTTACCGTTTTCGGATAATGTTTAACCCTTTCCCTATTTCGAGAAGTTTTACCGACAATAGATTCTTATTTACCGAATAAGTTTTTTCGCAGACAGCTCAGGCAACTTTATTGATATCATAAATAAGATTAAACTTTAGTGTATTTGCATTGTCTTACTAAAATTAAAACCTTAGTTATGAAAAACTTATTCTTCTTCCCGTTTGTATTATTGGCAATGATTTTTTTAATTGTTTATGCGTGGTGGCCTGAAAATACAGAGAAAATACAAAACGTATAATTTCTATTTTACTTGCCTTCCTTTCCAATGGTAATTCCCAAATTTGCCAAACCATCCTGCTATTACCGTGTATGCAATATGCATGGGTTGAAAAAGAGGGAAAGAGAGTAATGACTGATCGAAAAATTTTCCAACGGGCAATAAAAATAAAAGTTCTACAAAACTTTTTAACAATAAAAAGAGTAACCAGATTAATAAAACTATCGGTTTAAAAAATGCAATCAATGGCATAAAAAATAAAGACAGATTCAGTAAATAAACCAATAACAAAACACCGAAAACATTTTTATCCTTTAACTGATCTGCTTTACTTGCCCAACGAATTCTTTGATTTAAAAAACTTTTCCAATCGGGCATCGGATGTGTTGTAACAATTGCATCTTTCGAAAATAAAAATGCCAGCTGCGATGGAAATTTTTGTTTGATTTTATTCATCAGCATCATATCATCACCGCTTGCAATTTTATCGATACCGTTAAAACCATCTACTCCATAAAAAACAGATTTTTTATAGGCAAGATTTGCACCATTGCACATGCTGTGAAATCCTGCTGAAACTGAAGCTGCGGTTATTCCCTGTAAGGTTATGAAATCCAGATTTTGAAAAGTTGAAAGTAAAGAACCATCATTGCAGAATGCAACGGGCGCTGCAACAAAAACCGGTTCTTCTTTTTCAATGATGGCTGCAAAAGAAAGTAACCAATTTTTGGTTACCGCACAATCGGCATCGGTGGTAACTATCCAATCGCCTGTTGAAATTTCAATACCATTTTCGATTGCTTTTTTCTTGTAGGAATTTAATTTTTCTCCGTTCAACTTATCTTCCAAACAAATCAATTTTAAATTTGAATGGTATTGCTGAAATTGTTTTATGCGATTAGCCGTTTCATCTGTTGAATGATCGTCAATCACAATCACTTCAAATAAATGTTCGGGGTAATTTTGGCTGAAGATGGATTGCAGACAGGGAATGATATTCTTCTCTTCGTTTCTTGCCGGAATGATGATGGAAAAATTAATTTTCGGTTTAAAAAATTCGGGGATCAGGAATGGTTTTAGTTGTGTAAACCATTTTCTGTACAGTAAAATAGGTATTGCATATAAAATAAATAATGCAACCGTAATTAATAAATAAATAGGTAACCACATTGCAGCAAAGTAAATAAATTAACGGCGAAACAGGCCGGCAATTTCTGTTGCGTATTTTATTTTTAAAAGCTGATGGCCCGCTTTTAATTCTTTTACTTGTACAAATTCTTCCATATTTTTTAAAAATGCCAATCCATGTTTTGTTAAAATAACTCGATCATATTTTCCGAAAAGTAAACCGATAGGTATTTTATTTTTGAGGATTATTTTTTTCAATAACTGAAGATCGGGATTAAACTTCCGCATGGTTGTCCATCGTTTATACAACATCCATCTCGAATCTTTTTCATCTAAATAATGATGCACAAAATTAAAAACGCTTTTGTTAAACAGATTCAGTTTATAAAATAATTTCATCAGGGTAAACAACCAGAAAGGATGTTTCATAGTAAAGGCAAAAAGTTTATTTCCAATAAAAGTTTTTGTCGAAAACCTATGCCAGATATTATGGTGAAACCCGTCGGGAGCAACTAAAACCAGCTGCTCGATCCGTTCAGGATTGGTTTGTAATAAATGTAGTGCTATCCTGCCTCCCATGCTGTAACCGAGGATGCTGAATATTTGCCCGGGAGATGAAATTAAGTTAATGATATTGATTAAGTCGGCACCGGTAAATAACAATTCATCTTTCCACTCTGTTAAACCGTGAAACGGAAAATCGATAGCAATAATCTCAAACGTTTTACCCAAAATAGTTTCTAAAAAAGTAAAAGAAACGGCACTTTCTCCATAGCCATGAAAACAAAATAAAAGTTTCTTGCCCTCGCCGTATCTGCGGTAGCTAATGGTGGAGTTTTTGTATTTAAGAAAATGGGTTTTCAAATCTTTTAAAATCAATCTTACGAAAAATTAATGAACGAATACTTGGTAATTTGATAAAGATACATCAATTTTGAAATTAGTTGCATAACTAACTATATGTCAAACAACCAATTTAAACGAGGCGAATTGTACAGTGTCATCAACGGAATGGCATCAACCGCCGTGGCACGTAGGTTACAAAAAAATTTTCGTCAGGCCGGTTTGGAGATCACCATTGAACAATGGAGTATTTTATATCATTTATGGAAAGAGGATTGTTTAAGCCAGCAGGAATTATGTAACCGAACATTCAGAGATAAACCGAGTATTACAAGATTGATTGATAATCTGGAAAAACAAAAATTAGTAAAACGAACTGCATCAAAATCGGATAGAAGAATCAATCTGGTTTGTTTAACCGATGCAGCAAAAGAGTTACAGCAACGTACAATTGATCTTGCAAATCAAACAATGAATGAAGCATTGACAGGCGTTGTAAAAGATGAGATTGAAACTGTTAAAAAAGTATTTCAACAAGTGTACGATAATCTTAAATAAAATTTTTAATTAATAAATTCTCTTGCCATGTCATCAACAGCACAACAAACCAACGCACTGAAAGGTGGCGAATGGTTAATTAAAGAAAGTAATCCATTCGAAACTTTTATTCCAGAAGATTTTGATGAAGAACAAAAAATGGTAATGGATATGTGCCGGCAATTCCTTGACTCGGAAATTTATCCGGTGTTAGAACGCATAGATAAATTAGAAACCGGATTAATGCCTTCATTATTACAAAAAGCAGGAGAACAGGGATTGTTATCAACTTCATTTCCCGAAGTGTATGGCGGACTGGGCAAGGATTTCATCACCTCAACCATTGTTAACGAAGGCCTTGGTGGCGGTCATTCTTTCTCGGTTGCAGTTGCTGCGCATACCGGCATTGGCACATTACCAATTTTATATTTTGGTACAGAAGCTCAGAAGCAAAAATATATTCCAAAACTGGCAAGCGGCGAATGGAAAGGCGCTTATGGTTTAACCGAACCAAACAGCGGAAGTGATGCGTTGGGCGCAAAATCGACTGCAAAGTTGAGTGATGATGGAAAATATTATTTGTTGAATGGACAGAAATGCTGGATCACGAACGGCGGCTTTGCTGATATTTATACAGTGTTTGCAAAAATTGATGGAGATAAGTTTACTGCGTTTATACTCGAAAGAGGTTTTGAAGGATTTACACAAGGCCCCGAAGAACATAAAATGGGAATCAAAGGCTCTTCAACAGTTCAATTATATTTTCAGGATTGCAAAGTACCCGTAGAAAATGTTTTAGGCGAAATTGGTAAGGGCCACATCATCGCTTTTAATATTTTAAATATTGGCCGTTTAAAATTATGTGCTGCAACTTTGGGCGGAAGTAAAAGGGCAACAACAGCAACTGTTCAATATGCTGCAACACGCGAACAGTTTAAAATGCCCATTGCAAAATTTGGTGCCATCAAACATAAGCTGGCAGAAATGGCAATAAGAATTTGGGTTTCGGAATGTGGATTATATCGCGCAGCAAAATGGATCGATGAAAAAGAAGTTGCATTAGAAAAGGATGGCGAATCAACAGAAAAAGCATTATTAGGCGCTGCGGAAGAATATGCAATTGAATGTGCCATGTTAAAAGTATTTGGAAGTGAAGTACTGGATTTTGTTGTGGACGAAGGCGTACAAGTGCATGGTGGTAACGGTTTCAGCGATGAATATATTATCAGTAAAGCATACAGGGATTCGCGCATTAACAGAATTTATGAAGGCACAAACGAGATTAATCGTTTATTGACCGTTGATATGGTTTTGAAACGTGCCATGAAAGGGAAGTTAGATTTAATGACTCCTGCAATGGCTGTTCAAAAAGAATTAATGAGTATTCCTGATTTTAATAATGAAGATGAAACTGCATTTGCAAAAGAAAAAAAATACATTATTAATTTTAAGAAAGCAATTTTAATTGTTGCCGGTGCAGCCGTACAGAAACTGATGATGCAGTTAGATCAAGAGCAGGAAATTTTGATGAATATTGCTGATATGGCAATTGAAGCATATCATGCCGAAAGTGCATTATTGCGCGTAATGAAGCTGGTTGATAAACAAGGCGAAGCAGCCACAGCAATACAAATCGATATGATGCGTACTTATTTGTACGATGCTGCCGATAAAATTAATAAAGCAGGTAAAGATGCATTAAACAGTTTTGCTGACGGCGATGAATTGCGTATGATGCATATTGGATTAAAACGGTTTACAAAAGTTGATCCTTTTAATACCAAAGATGCACGCAGAAGAGTTGCAGATAAATTGCTGTCAGAGAACAAATATTGTTTTTAAAACACCGAAAAGAATAATGTAAGCCTTCAAAATGCATTTGCCTTTGAAGGCTTTTTTATTTGTATAAATTAACAGCGTACTTTCGGTGAAGATTGGAAATAATTATTTTTAAAAAAAGCGCAGCACATTCATGCGAAATGTAAATCCCGATAAAAATAAAAGAACCTATCTGTTTATAAAATCAGAATATAAATTGATCAGAATAAATCTTTCTGATGTTCTGTTTTTATCGGGTTTAAGAGATTATACACAAATATTTTTGAAAGGGAAAGCATCACCCTTAACAACTTTACAAAACTTAAAGGAATTTGAAACTAAGTTGCCCGAAGATAATTTTATAAGGGTGCACCGATCATACATCATTGCGATAGGGCAAGTAGACACAATAAGTAGAAATGAAATCAGTATCGGGCATCATACCATTCCAATCGGAAATGCGTATAAGCCGGGCCTGGACGATATAATAGAAAAAAACTCTTAGCATTTGCCAAGAGTTTTTTTAATTATTTTACTATTTTAAAACTATCCAATTCCCGTAAAGTAATTGCGGGAAGTTTTTTATTTTTTATTTTTTTGATAACAAGATTACCAATTTTCTCGGCATCTTCTTTTGTTGCAAATCCTTTTCTGCCGGCAATTCCGGGAATTATGTTTTGGTGTATCAATGATGTATCATTTGCTGTTATATCATATCCCCATCCAATATCGGTTTTATATGTTTTTACTTTTAACTCAACATTGCCGTTGTTGTAATGATTATTTTTCCGGTAAAATTTCGAAAAAATAAATACAAGAATTGCAATAGCAAAAACGATATATACCCAATTCTTTTTAATCATTTGGATTATAAGTATCAGCAGGTTTCCATTCGTCGTAATCATCAAACGATAATGTTCCGCTTTTTCCTGTTCCAACAAATCCTCTTTGTAAATTTATAAAGCTCCAGCTAACGGCACCAAATCTTGCAGAACGTTTGTACGAAGTTTTTCTTGACCAAAGGTCATTTACAAAATCATATTCCCAAGTCATGTTTGTTGCTGCTCCGTTTTCGCCGGTTGTAATATATGCTTTCCACACACCGGCATTAGGCATTACAAGAGACACAGCATGAGTGCGTATAATATCGGTATAATCATCATCATAACTATCTGCACTGGTATTTGCAATATCTCTTAAATGGCGCCAGCCAGAAGTTGGATTATAACTCCAAAAATCGTGCACCTGAGTACCATTATTGCTTCCGGTAACTATGTAAGCTGTAGTATCATTAAAACTTGTGAAAGACACAGCACCCGATCTTTTATTTCCGGGTAAATTAGTAATAGCTGTCCATGTATTTGCTACGGGATCAAATTTCCAAAAATCTTTTAACCAGCTTCCGTTGTAACCGGTTCCAACATAACCGTAACTACCAATTACAAATGAAGTGGCATCATATCTGGCACCGGTTCCGGGACCCTGAATATCAGGCAAACTTGCTTTTTGTAACCAAATGTTTGTAGCAGGATTATATTCCCAGGTATCCTGAAAATATTGCGGAGTTGTAAGCGGGTTAAATCCTGTTGCAATATATCCTTTTGTACCAATTGCAAATCCAACACCAGAATGTCTTGCTGTACCGGGTAAATACGCTTTTTGAGTCCAGTTATTTTTTACAGGATCAAATTGCCAAAGATCGGAAAGACAAGAATCGTTGCTAGAGTTATATCCGGCAGCAATATATCCGGTATCGCCAATAACAAAAGAAACTGCACCGTTTCTTGGCCATCCGCCAATTTGAAAACGTTGTACCCAATTACCGCTTGTTAAAGGCGAGGTATTGTTCGGGGAGCAAGAAACCATAATTAAAATAATACTTGCCGAAAGAAAGAATAGATTTTTCAAGTGCTTCATCTTAGAAATTTTGAATGAAATTATTTGGCGGGTCTATCGCTAAATCGTTAAAATGGATTTTCACTAAGTTTTTAAAGATAAACAACCAATTTTTGTCTGCTAATGTTTTTTTGCAAAATAAAATTTTATTCTTTGATATACCAAAGAAAATTGAATATATATTTGTTCTTTGTGTTTGCAGACAAAATAATATAACTGGTAGGCATTTGGGCATTATTTATCCATCGTAACAATTTTCTAACAGCCGCCATTTCTATTATTGTATGCCAAACCTGCTATTCATCATTTTTAAATAGGGCTTTGTAACGAATGATTAAAAAACTATTTCCGATATTGCTGGTTACAGCTTCTGTATTTTTTTTCGCATCTTGTACAAAGCCGGATATTCAATTTGGGCAAGAATTGCTAAATATAAGCAATACACAAATTGTTATGGTTGATACTTTTGCTCCCAAATTATCGACCGTGTATGTTGATTCGTTTGTTACTTCAGGAAAAGGAGTTGGGCTAACCGGCGGTTATATTGATCCGTTGTTTGGAAAAATTTCATCACAAACATTTTTAGAATTAGCTCCCCCTGTGTACGTTAAAAATAATACCGGATCGGCAAACGCTACCTACAATAATACCATTTATGATTCTTTAACCTTAATTATTAAATTAAAAAAAGGGAATTATTATGGTGATACCACAAAAACAATTCGACTAAATATTCATCGCTTATCGCAGTTAATTACTCCGCCTAATAACGGATCATTATTATATAATGTAGATACAACAGCAATATATCCAACACCATTAGGTTCGGGAACGTTTACAATTTATCCGGCACGTACCGATACATTGGCAATTAGGTTAAATGATAATTTGGGACTTGAGTTGTATAATAAATTAAAAAACTCTAATGATGTTGATGTTCAGAATGCGGCCAACTTTTTACAATATTTTAAAGGATTACGAATAAGCAGTCCCGCATTAAGTAATTTGGCCATTGGTTTTAAAGATAGTGTTATAATGCGTTTGCATTATAGAAAATTCGCCATGTTTGTTACTAATGAGCATACCGATTTTACTGTTTCTAATCCGGGACATCAATATAATAATATTACTGTTGACAGAAGCGGCAAACCCTTATCTGGAATTAGTTCTGCCAACCGGGAAATACTATCCGAAAAAACAAATAACATAGGTTACCTGCAATCAATTACCGGGTCTATTGTAAAAATTACTTTTCCAAGTATGTTCGATATTAAACAACTGCCCAGTTTTGCCAAGTTGATGAATGTAAAATTAATTGTAAGGCCGATGCAGAATTCGTATCAGTTTTATGCTTTGCCGCCTTTATTAAGATTATCGGTAACCACTACTGCTGCAAATAGTATTGGCAACGATATTTTGGCAGCTAGTGCAAGTGGAGCTGCTGTAGCTCAAACCGGAAACCTCTCAATCGATTTTTTGAATGGGTTAAATACAAATTACAGTTACGATTTAACGGCATACTTTAAATCCATGTTAAATAGTAATACTACATTTTATCCGGGCGATCATAATGGGTTGTTATTATCGCCGCCGGTGGGTGCTTTTGAATCAAATTTCAACAGGGTGATTGTTGGAAATAACGGGAATATTTTAGGCAGATTAGAATTGCAAGTTACTTATGCGGCTGTACAATAATATATATTGAAAAAACATGAAAAGGACAGGATTAATTATATCATTATTTTTTGCAGCAGTAGTATCTGTTAATGCTCAAAACAATTCAGCGCCATATTCTATTTTAGGGATTGGCGATATCGAATCAAGTTATTTTGACAGGGCTTCAGGCATGGCAAATACCGGAATGAGTTTAACTTCCAACAGGTTTTTGTATCATTCAAACCCTGCTTCTTATTCAAATTTAGATGACCACTGGTTTCATGCCGAAGTATCGCTGCGATTTAAATACAGTTCTTATAGCGGTAACTCTCTTTCGCAATACGGCAGTAATACTGCTACCGATTTACAGGCAAAAAAAATTGCGTTAGCAATTAAAGTTAAAAAACGCTGGACATCGAGCATAGGATTAATGCCGTACAGCAGCTCTAACTATTCTTTTTATGCACCTAAAATAGTTTTAGGAACACCATATTCTGCCAACGCTTATTACGAAGGTTCAGGTGGAATTAACCAGATTTATTTTGCCAACAGCTTTGCAATTAATAAGAACCTTTCTTTTGGCATTCACTCTGCATTTTTATTTGGTAATATGCAACAAAAAGAAACCATTGCTGCAGGTTTAATAGACAGTTTATTGGTCACCACTAAAAATACTTATTATAATAATCCCTACTTTAAATTCGGATTACAATATCATAAAAGAGTATCTCCAAAATTAAAATTAGGTTTTGGTGCTACAGGATCGTTTCAAACAAAACTCAGAAGCACGCAAAGTTTGTTGGTACAGCAGGGATTATCTACTGTTTACAGTAATAATTTTTACGGCACTAATTTTTTCAAATTACCTTACACTTACGGTGGCGGATTATCGGCTGTTCTTAAAGATAAATTTACGTTTGCAACAGATTATAGTCACCAATCGTGGAGTTACTTAAATTATACGGGCGTTGGTTATACATTAACAAACAGCGATCGGTACAGTATTGGTTTTGAATATTCGAAAAAAGTAAAATACCGTGATTTTATTTTTGAAAAATATTATTTACAATCGGGCTTGTTTTATAACAACTCTTATGTTACTCTGAATACGCAACAAATAAATGATATCGGCGGAACGGTTGGGGCCGGATTTAATTCTTTAAAAGGGCTTTCGTTAATGGGCGCTTTGGAATTTGGCAGAAGAGGGACCATATCGAACGGATTGGTTAAAGAAAATTATGTGCAGTTTACAATCGGTATAAGTTACCGCGATTTTTGGTTCACAAAAATTAAACGATACGATTAAAAAATTATTTGAATAGATGAAAAGAGGGGTACAATTAATTTTGTATCCCTCTTTCTTTTTCTGCTACACAATCAAAATGTTTTTTATTACTTTCATAGTATGAAGAAGATAACTTTAATTGCCTGTTCAATTATTTCGCTTCATTTAATGGCCCAGGATACACCTCCGTCTTATTGGTTAGGAAGATCAACAGGAAAGCTGCCGGCATTATATTATGGATTGGGTGATGACAGGTTAGGCGGCGCCAAAATGGGTTATGTTGATACAAATGTTGTCTTTAAAATAATCGACAGTACCAAAGAAATGTATGTGGTGCAACTTTCAAAAAATCACACTGCATTTATCGATAAATCACACATCATAAAAGATTCAACCATAAAAGAAAAACCATTTTATTTATCTAACTCCTGGAAAGTACAGGGAACCGATAGTTGCTACGATATTTTATCTATCAGTTTGGATGAAAAACTTCCGTATAAAAATTGGATGGAAGTAAATCCTTCAAAAATTATTTTTGAAATTTATGGTGTTCAAAGCAATACAAACTGGATTACGCAACTTTCATCGCTTAAAGAAATAAAAAACGTTTATTATAACCAGATTGAAGATGATGTTTTGCAGATAACAATCGATTTGCATCACCAACAACATTGGGGTTACAGCGTTGGTTATGCCGAAAAAAAATTAGTAATAAAAGTTAAACGGCAACCACCGGTATTATTGCTAAAAAATTTAAAGATTGCCATCGATGCCGGCCATGGCGGAACCAACTCCGGCGCAGGCGGAATAAAAACAAATGCTTCGGAAAAAACATATACTTTAAAATTTGCAAAAGAATTGGAGAAATTATTGCGCAAACAAAAAGTAAATGTGGTAATGACAAGAAGAGCTGATACAAGTTTTGATATTAAAGACAGAGTATTGTTTTTGCAGCAGGAAAATCCTGATGTGCTGATCAGTTTACACTTAAACTCGTCGAATAATGTTTTGGTAAAAGGAAGCAGCACCTATTATAAACATATTGGCTTCAGGCCATTATCGCAAAATATTTTAAATCGAATGATGAATATAAGAATGGATGAGTTTGGCAATGTGGGCAGTTTTAATTTTACATTAAATGCCCCAACCGATTTTATAAATTGTTTATTGGAGATTGGTTTTTTAAGTAATGAAGCTGATGAAAAAAGAATTATTGATCCCAAATTTCAGGCAGCAGTAGCAAGGCAAATTGTGAGCGGATTAAACGATTGGCTGAAGGATGTTAAAAGCAAAAATTAAATTGCTGAATAAAGATTTGCCGTTGAAGTGTGCGACGCAACCACAGCATCATTAAAATACCAAAGCCGGTAACAAAATAAATAGTCCGTTAATATATTGATGTTGATACAATATTTCTTGTTCAGTGTGTGATTATGAAATAAATTTGCCGGAATATTTAAGTTATGAGTGAAACATTAACAGCACCGGCTCTGACCGCGAAAGATTTTGCCAATGATCAGGAAGTTAGATGGTGTCCGGGTTGCGGAGATTATTCGATTCTTGCGCAAGTGCAGAAAATAATGCCAACAATTGGAGTTCCCAAAGAAGATGTAGTAGTTATTTCGGGTATTGGCTGCAGCAGCCGTTTTCCATATTACATGAATACATTCGGAATGCATTCTATCCATGGTCGTGCAACAGCTATTGCAAGTGGTTTAAAAGCTGCGAGGCCCGAATTAAGTGTTTGGATTGTTACCGGTGATGGCGATAGTTTAAGTATTGGCGGTAATCATACCATTCATCTGCTTCGCAGAAATTTTGATGTGAATGTTCTTTTGTTTAATAATCAGATTTATGGATTAACCAAAGGCCAATATTCTCCAACTTCTGAAGAACATAAGGTTACAAAAACAACTCCGTACGGAAGTATTGATCATCCATTTAATCCATTGGCGTTGGCTATGGGTGCAGATGCAACATTTGTTGCACGCAGCATGGACAGAGACCCTAAACACCTGCAGCAAACATTAATGCGTGCCAACCAGCATAAAGGAACTTCGTTGGTTGAGATATATCAGAACTGCAGCATTTTTAATGATGGTGCTTTTGAAATATTTACAGAAAAAGGAACTAAAGCCGAAGAAACATTATTCTTAGAAAGCGGTCAGCCATTAATTTTTGGTGCAAATAAAAATAAGGGAGTTAAGTTAGACGGATTTAATCCTGTAGTTGTTGAGTTGGGAAATGGTGTTAGCGCCGAGGATCTTTGGATTCATGATGATAAAGATTTTTATAAAGCACAGATATTGGTACGCATGTTTGATGATCCAAGAAAACCAAAACATTTACCAAGGCCATTTGGTGTTTTTTATGAAACCGAAAGACCATGTTATGAAGATGTAATGGCTTTACAAATTGAAGAAGTTATTGCATCGAAAGGAAAAGGGAACCTGGATAAATTACTTCGCGGAAATGAAGTTTGGGAAATAGCATAAAATATTTTGAATCATTTTTTTAAAAGCTGTCCTTATTAAGGATGGCTTTTTTTTAAGCATACGGGAATTTTCCCGAAAAAAAGGGTGTTTTTCCCGTTGTTTAATAAAATATCTCCTACTATTTTTACATACTTATCAAAATTGATTTTCATTTTGGCAGAGTTTTTTTCACATGGGGGTTATCAATGCAAATAACAGCGGTTTTCTAATCGCTGTTTTAAAAAGACTTTTAGACAATATTAAAATAAGGGGGTTTTGCTTTTTTATAAAAAGCAAGCAAGGCGGCAACCGATCTGGTTGCTGTTTTTTTTAAACAGGATTTCATCCGTTTCTAATTTCGTACTTTGTATTTAATTATGTTATTGCAGGTACATCCCGATAATCCCAATCCGCGCCATATTAAAACTATTGTTGAATGTTTGAAAGACGGCGGAATCATTATTTATCCCACCGATACCATTTACGGTTTGGGTTGTGATATCTTTCAAATTAAAACAATAGAAAAAATTGCACGGATTAAAAATGTTGATTATCGCAAATCGCAGTTAAGTTTTATTTGTTATGATCTGAGTGATTTAAGTAAATACACAAAAAGTATTTCAACACCCTTGTACCGCATGCTTAAAAACTATTTACCGGGCCCATATACTTTTATTTTGCCTGCCAGCAAAGAAGTGCCGCGGTTATTGCAAAGCAAAAAAAGTACCATTGGGTTGCGCGTTCCTTCGAATAATATTTCAAGAACGATTTTGAAAGAATTAGGCCATCCTATTTTAAGTGCATCCATGCCCGGCGAAATGATTGAAGAATATACCGATCCCGAATTGATGTACGAAAATTTTAAAAACCTTGTTGATATTATTGTTGACGGCGGTATTGGCGGCATGATACCATCAACCGTTATTGATTGTACAAAAGATGAATATGAAATAATAAGACAGGGTGCGGGTGAATGGAACGATTGATGAATGTTAAAAAAATGTTATTCAAAATTTAAACAGCAACATATTGTTTTTTTTAATTGTCTCTAATATATTATGAAACCAATTACCTATTTGCTTGTAGGTACAATTGCTTTATTTTCTTGTACCACACCTCGCTATATCTACGCTCCTTCGGCTCCAAATATTAATTATTTTAAACAAAAAGGCGATAATAAAGTAACAGCCGATTTTTCTTACGGAAATAAAAATGGATTGGGCTCTTACAATCGTGGCATAGATATTCAAACCGGCTATGCAATCAGCGATCATTTTGCTGTTGCCGCTTCTTATAATTATGGTACCGACAGAGATATTTATTATGGCAATAATTATTCCACGTATCGCTCAAACCAAGATACCAACACGGTTACCTATAAACGCCATTTTTTTGAAATATCTGCAGGATATTTTTTACCGCTAAACAAGAAAAAAACAGTTACCTATAATTTATATGCCGGAGTAGGATTAGGTGTATTTGCAATTAATGAAACAGATCTTTATAATAACATCAATAGTTTATATACTTATAAAAGTAACACAACAAAAATCTTTGTGCAAAGCGGGTTTAATTTTATGATTTCACCATACGTTAATTTTTCATTTACCGACAGGTTAATGTCGGTTTATTATAACCATGCGGTAAGTTCTTATGCAGACAGTGTTTATCCCGGATACGATATAAATCGTTTAAACGGAAATACGCTTTCAGTTTTAGAACATTCTTTTAATTTTCAATTTGGAATCCCACCAATAAAATGGATGAAAATTAACGCTGGAATTACAACTTGCATACCGTTCGATAGAACTAATATGCCGGGTAATTTATTAGCAAGAAGTTTCAGCGGTAATGTTGGTTTAGCGTTTAATTTATTTGAAAGTAAAAGATCAAAGAAATAATTTTATTTGCTTCGACAAAATATTAAAACTTTTTCGGTGATACCTGCATAAACCAAATTCTTCAATTGCTTTGCGGTGTTCCAATTTTTATTGATTGACGGGAATCGTTTTACGCCGTATAAAAAAACAAAACATCAATGCATAGTTAAAGGCGATGCTACTTATGCAAATATTGCAGCAGCAAGTATTTT